>JAILAS010000056.1 GCA_024681495.1 Eubacterium sp.
CGAACTTCAAGAAGCAGCCCGCTTCGAAGGAGATTTTCCTTTCTCTTATCAAGATTTCCGACGTCTGGATCGAGAACGTGGTGTGGCTCGAGAAGCTCGGTCTCAACGACGACATGCTCATCGAGGTGAACCCCAGGCTGATCATCTGCCACGTGAGCGGATTCGGAACCAAGCGGTTCGGAGGCATGGATACGGAGCTTTCCAGGGCGGGTTATGACCCCATCGCCCAGGCGGAGTCCGGCTGGAACTACCTCCAGGGATTCCCCGACAAGCCGCCCTACTATGCACAGCAGTATATCGGCGACTACCTTACCGGTATGTTCGCCTGCAACGGCATCCTCATGGCCCTCATAAACAGGGAGAAGACCGGCAAGGGCCAGATCATCGAGGCCTCTTTGGCCGAGAGCTACATGAGGGTAATGGATGACAATTTCACCCTCTGGAGCACCATGAAGATTCAGAAGGAGCGCCAGGGCATCGCCCAGACCAACTACCAGCCGGCCAGACTCTATCGAACCAAGGACGACAGGTATATCAACCTCGGCGCATATGGCAAGTCTGCGTACGAAAAGTGCATAAAGGCCATGGGCTTCGACCTGGAGAAGTACTCCTACGAGGCAGCAGGCGGCTCGAAAGAGGCTGTGGCCAGCCCCCTTGGAAGAGAGCTCGACGAGATGTTCGACAAGTTCTTCCGCGAGCGCACTGCCAAGGAGGCGCTGGACATTATGGTGGAAAAGAACCTCGGAGTCTCGCTCGTGCGCAACTGCGACGAGGTCATGGGATGCCCGCACTGGCAGCTTAGAGGGGACTGGGTAATCTACGAGGACCAGACCTTAGAGCGGGAGCTTACCGCCTTCGGTTTCATGCCCAAGATGTCTACCACCCCCGGACACGTATGGAGGGGTGCTCCCAGGCTCGGACAGGATACAGAGAGGATAATGAAGGAGCTCCTCGGCTACAACGACGGCGAGATCGCCATGTTCCGCGAGCACGGAATCATCGGCTGATGAGTGAAATGCCCGGCGGCCGGATTGGCGCCCGGGGCGCAGACAGGTTATTTAAAAACCGGGGTTCAGTTTTGGCGCCGTGATGCCGATATGACTAATGTCTTAGTATGCCGTTTGGTTTTTGCTTGCAAAGGAGAAAATTATGTCAATTACTTCAGTATCATCGGCCGACACGTTAAGCACCATAAAGTCATATCTGGAGGATTCATCGTCGACTAGCAGCGCCGATATTGAGGAGCTCGAGGAGAAACTCGAGGAGGCCTATGCTAAGGCGGCCCAGGAGGCGGCCACGTCGTCCTCGTCGACCACGTCGTCAGCCACCAAGCTCTACGCGAACCTCTCCGCATCGGCGGAGAACACGCAGGATTTAATAGAGACGCTTCAGGAGGCTGCCGAGTCCGGAGATTCCACAGCCATAGCGGCGGCGCTTTCGGACTTTGCCACATCGTATAACTCCATGGTGGGATATCTGAAGGACGTGGGAAGCGCGGAGTGTGTCGCCATGATAGGGGCTTTCACATCCTACTTCTCCGACAATGAGGATGCCCTCGAGAGCATCGGCATCACGTTCAGTTCCTCAGGGAAGATCACTGTGGACTCCGAGGCGCTGGCTGCGGCCGACTCGGAGGAGGTGGCGAAGCTTTTGGGATCGTCGTCCTCGCTGATGCAGAACATGAAGAAGATGACCGACGCCACAGTGGAGGTGGCCACGCTTAAGGTCAGCGCCGACCAGGCACTGTCCACGCTGTACGGCAGCGCCGGAGTGATAAACGAATACACTCTTACGGCGAGCTTTTTGGATATGATGTCATAATTATTTTCCCCGATTTCGCAAATCGGGGATTTTTTTTAGAAAACTGTTCTGTTTTACCGTACTTACGTGGTATAATGTGAAACAGATTATAATATTAATGGAGGGTATTACCATGACAATCACAAAAAATCAGGATGGCGGCACTCTTAATGTTATGGTTGAGGGGAGACTTGATACCAATACCGCGCCTCAGCTCGAGGAAGATCTTAAGAGCTCACTGGACGGTGTTACGGAATTAGTATTTGATTTCAGCAAGCTTGAGTACATCTCCTCCGCCGGACTTCGCGTGCTTCTTTCCAACCAGAAGGTTATGAATAAGCAGGGCAGCATGAAGGTTACCAACGTTGGCAGCGAGATTATGGAAATCTTCGATGTTACAGGTTTCTCTGACATCCTCACCATTGCTTAATTTATATGATTTACGAATTTAGGGCAAGCAGGCCGGTGGCATCATCGGTTTGCTTGCTTTTGTATTATATCTGAAATCAGGGAGGTTATGAAATATGGACTACAAGTACATGCGCATCCAGGGCAGGGAGCTGGCGTCGAACACCATGTATGCAAAGGGCGTATTTTCCATGGTGTGGAAGCTGATAAACGAGGACAAGATGGAGGAAGAGGACGCAGATCTCTATCGCGAGATAGACAAGTGGTTCGCGGAGAACCTTCCGTTCCCGGAGCCGTGCATGAAAAAGGAGAAGGTGGTCTGCTTCTTCAAGACGGAGAACGCCGTGGAGATGATGAAAATGATGCGCCCGGCGCTCTGGCTGCTCGAGAAGTATAATCACCCCTATTATCTGGTCTACACCAACACCCCGGGAGAGATCGTCTACGAGGATAAGTACCAGGTAGTGGTGAAGGTGGAGGACATGATAATCGAGGAAATTCCCGAGGATTTCACTACGTATGATCCCGACACGTTGCCGCCCGGTACGATGTAGGAACCACGCCCCCGAAAGGGGGCTTTTTTATTTGTCTGATTAATTGTGTCAAAATTCGAGATTTTGTACTGTATTTTTTGAAAAAAAGGGAGTATTATCTTCTTATGGAGTTCGATATAACGTTCTAGTTATGTAAACCATAAACAGGGGAGGCAAATTTATGAAATTCAAGAAGTCAGAGGAAAATTCCGTAAAAACCAACCGACGCAACAGGAAGATGGTCGGCAGGGTAATCAACATATCCCTAATCTGCGTTGTTGCGATAGCCGTTGTCCTTACGATCATAGGCAGCGTGCTCATAGACAGGGCATATGAGGATATGACAGAGGAGGAGCTTAAGGCAACCGCCGAGCAGATGGCCGATTTATACAATTACGCCTACGAGGGCGACTGGGCCATGAGCGACGACGGCACGCTCACCAAGGGTTCGACAGTGATGAGCGGGGACTACGAGCTCATCGACGACTTAAAGACTAAGACCGGCGTGGATTATACGCTGTTCTACATGGACACCCGCGTGCTCACCACCATCGTAAACGCCGAGGGCGAGAGGGACGTTAATACCACGGCATCGGAAGAAGTTGTGTCGGCCGTGGTTGAGGGACTCGAGGAGTACTACGCCAGGGGAATCGAGGTAGAGGGCACCAGCTACGACATCTACTACATTCCCATGCTTAATTCGGACGGCTCCTGCCAGGGCATGGTCAGCACGGCCAGGCCTGTAGCGGACGTGACCGCAGCCATAAAACGTGCCATTTCCTTCATGGTTCTGGTAGCGCTGATAGGCGTGATTGTCATCTTCGTAATCGGAAGGATGATCGCCTCTAAGATTTCCGTTATCATGAATCAGGTGGCCGGAGAGCTTAAAGAGCTCGCCGAGGGCGATCTCACCATGACCATGGACGAGACCGTTATAGACAGAAACGACGAGCTCGGCAGCATTGCGGAGAGCGTATCGCACATAAACGAGAAGCTCGTCAACGTAATAAAGACATCGCAGAAGATATCCGGCGACCTGCATAAGGCCGGCGCGGATTTGAGCGCGTCTGCGGATACATCTTCGGTGGTTTCCGACCAGGTTTCCGATGCCGTATCCGAGATCGCCAAGGGCGCCGTAAGCCAGGCCGAGAGCATGCAGACGGCGGCCGAGGACACTTCGCTTATCGGCGACGACATCGACAGCATCACCGAGAGCGTAAACCTTCTCGACGAGAATGCCGTAGAGATGAAGCAGTCCTGCCGCGCCGCCATGAGCGCGCTGGAGAGCCTCATCGGCCAGAGCAAGGAAGTACAGGATTCCGTGGACGAGATCGGGAAGACCATCAGCTCCACGAGCGATTCGGCCAAGGCCATCTCCGAGTTCACCGAGGAGATCGCGGCCATAGCGTCGGAGACGAACCTGCTGTCGCTTAACGCCTCCATCGAGGCGGCCAGAGCGGGCGAGGCCGGCAGAGGCTTCGCGGTTGTCGCTACCGAGATCGGACAGCTCGCCGTGCAGAGCAATGAGTCCGCCGCAAAGATTAAGGAGATAGTAGGACATCTGGTCGATGACGTGGAAGAGTCTGTCGAGGTTATGGAGAGGCTCAACGAGAGCTTCGAGGTTCAGTTCAAGCACCTCGACTCCACGAAGAACGACATGGAGAGCATGGTCCACAACGTGGAGAACGTTACGGACAGCACCGCCAACATAAACGGAAAGATAGGTGAGCTCAACGAGTCCAAGCGCAACCTCGTTGACGTAATCTCGGACCTCTCCGCCATATCGGAGGAGAATGCGGCGGCCACGGAGGAGACGAACGCATCCATGGAGGAGCTCAATGCGGAGTTTGCCATCATTGCGGAGAGCTCAGCCATGCTTCAGGAGCTCGCGGAGGATATGCTCAATACCATAAGCTACTTCCACGATTGACGGACGGCACAGGTTGTCATCCAAACCTCCTTGCAATTGATTAAGGATTATATTATTATTGTTCATGGTCACCATAGAGACAGGTGAAGGCGGCAGAGTCCCTGGTACGGGACTCGCCGTTTTTACGGTATTAGCCGCCTGAGAGGGAACCGGGTGAAAGTCCCGGGCGAACTCGTCACCGTGACAGGGGAGCCGACGAACATCCAAGCCACTGGGAAACCGGGAAGGCCGTTCGCCGGTGAAGATCCTTAAGCCGGGAAACCTGCCTGCCTCGAGTACGAAAGGGAGAGGGAATCGCAGTTTCATCGAAACACCCGACGCCTTTATGCCACGAGATCCTGGCAGTACGTTTGCAAAGCCCCCGGGCTTTGTCTTTTTCGTGTGCTTTTATCCCGTGGAAAGACCGCAGACACCGCATCTCGTGCAGAGATGGCTCCGTCATTGCCGGCGCAATGGCAGGAGAGACTTGATTTAATCCTAGGAGGGAACAGAAATGAAAGCATTGAAGAATACCCTGATGGGCCTTGTTGTGTTCGCACTCATTATTGCGGGCATGCCCGCAATGACGCAGCAGGCGCAGGCATCCACCACCGTCACAGCGTACGTCACGCTAAGCGACTCCGGAAGCTTCGTTTCCGATAAGAACGGAGCCGACATCGTGAGGAGGGCCGTAACACTTTCCGGACAGGACTCCTACACCCTGGTAGACGTTCTTACCGAGCTCCATGAGCAGTACTATGCCGATGGTGCAGATGGCTTCGCATATTCCGATGCATACGGATACGGCAACGGAGTCGACAAGCTCTGGGGTGAGGCCACATCGAGCGTGGGATATTATGTAAACGACCAGATGGCGATGAGTCTCGACGATTCCGTGGCCGATGGCGACGATGTTGCGGTTTGGTTTTACGACGATGCCGCTAATTACGAGGGATATACATATTTCGACCAGAAGACGGCTTCTGCTTCGCTGGAGGATGGGGCGGCCTCGGTTACCCTTAAACTCAGCCAGTATTCGTATGATTCGAGCTGGAATCTCGTGGCCGGCACAGTCACCGGCGCCTCCGTTACGGTTAACGGAACTGACTCCGGCATAGATACCGACAGCGAGGGCAATGCCACCGTTTCCTTCAGTAAGGCCGGCACCTATGTCATTTCCGCGACGATGAAAAATTCCGACGGATCCACCGCCATCACGGCTCCCTACTGCGTGGTCACCGTAACCGATTCTTCGTCGGACGGCACGACATTAAAAACCCAGAAGATCAAGGTAAAGAAGGCCTCTCTCAAGAAGACCTACAAGGCGAAGAAGCTCAGGAAGAAGGCGCGTTCCTTTAAAATCAAGGCGTCCACCACGGGAGACGGAACCCTCACCTTCAAGAAGGTCTCGGGCAGCAAGAGAATTAAGATAAACAAGAAAACCGGAAAGGTCACCGTTAAGAAGGGCACCAAAAAGGGCACCTATAAGATCAATGTGAAGATTAAAGCCTCAGCGACGGACACCTATGCCAAGACCTCGGTCACGAAGACCATTGTAGTGAAGGTAAAGTAGCCCGCCTGCGGCGCAACTCGTCTGCCGATTCGTGAGGTATAAAAGATAAAAAAGATTACCATGCCGAAGAAAACACTGCCGGCGCTGAGCGCATTGCTGGCGGTTATGATGTTCTTTTCCGCCGCATTGACGGGAGAGAGGACTTACGGGGCCGTATCCGGTGATACGGTCCTTTCGGCATGTAATGACATATCCGAAAATCTCATCTCCTCCGGAGGAGATCCGGACTACGACGATGTGTGGATGGTACTGGGCGTGGAGCGCTCCGGCGTCGATACGCCCGACGGCTTCGAGACCGCATACTGCGACAACACCATCGCATGGCTCGAGGAGAACGACTGGTCGGTCACGTCGTCCACCTACACCCTGTACAGCCGTACCATCATAGGGCTTACGGCCGCAGGATACGATGCCACCGACGTGGAGGGGCATAACCTTTTTTCTTACCTCGCCGACTTTTCCAACGTAAAAAAGCAGGGCATAAACGGCCCCATCTTCGCGCTCATCGCGTTAAACTGCCACGACAGCTATGCCATACCCAATGACGAATCAGCCGCCGTTCAAAATTCCGGGCAGGTCATGATCGACTTCATCCTCGACAACACGGTTACGGGGACTGACGGTACGGGCTGGGCCATCATGGGAACCTCCCCCGACGTGGACATGACGGCCATGGCCATTACGGCTCTGGCCCCATACTACGGCGAAGACGGGTATGAAGATGTGACGGAGGCAATCGACTCCGCCCTCGACTTCCTTTCCGGTGTGCAATGCGACGACGGCGCCTTCATGGGCCTCTCGGGCAGCACCTATCAGGAGAACTGCGAGAGCAGCGCTCAGGTAGTGACGGCGCTTTGCGCCCTGGGCATAGACCCCGACACCGATTCGCGCTTAGTAAAGGATGGAGGCAGCGCGCTGGAGGGCCTTATGTCCTTTTATTCGGAAGGCGCATTCCTCCACCTGGCAGGGGATTCCTCCCCGAACGGGCTGGCCACCGTCCAGGGGTTCTACGCGCTCGCCTCCGTGGTCAGGCTGGGTGAGGGCCTAAGCTCCCTATACGACATGAACGACCTCACACTGGTCGCAGCTGAATACTCCGGGTCATCGGGCGCCGGCTCCGCCGGCAATTCCGGCAGCAACGGGGATTCCGATTCCACTGAGGATTCCGACGCCTCCGCGGGCGATGCCTCCGGCGGTGACGGCGATTCGTCCTCGGACTCCGGCTCTTCGGGCTCAGGTTCATCAGACTCTGATTCGGCGGATTCCGGCTCGGAAACCTCCTCGTCCTCGAAGTCCTCATCCGAAGGGGATTCAGACGACGCCTCTGCGTCCGGCGATGCTTTGAAAGACGCATCAGGCGATGCCACGGGAGACGCTATGGCCTTGGGCGATGCCTCCGGGGATGCCTCCGGAGACCTCGTCGTCGACGTTGACATCGAAGCCACGGCGGCCGAGGGCCCGGACGGGCAGGACGGCGCCCGGGCCCTCGTGGTGACCCTGCTTTGCACGCTGCTTTCCCTGGCGGGCGCCTTCGCCTACGGCCTGTGGGGAGCGAAGGCCCACCCCGGCGCCGCAGGTCGAATCGCGCTCTGCGCACTTATAATCTCGCTTATGGGCGGCGCTTCGGCGTACAATATAGTCGGTGCCTTCGATTCAAACGCCGCGGCCGGGGTGACGGCGTCTTTGGATGCGACAGATTCGGGGGATGCCGGATTGTATCCCGGTACGGAGTCATCCGATGCCGGGACGGTGTCGGCGGACGCAGACGAAGCATCGGAGAATACGGCCGTGGAATCCGACGCAGAAAGCTCAGAAACGAAGGCTGGTGATTCGGGCTCGGAGAATTCGGTCTCGTCGGGCAGTTCCGAGGACGAAGAGTCCGGAAAGAGCGGTGGTTCCGATGGCTCATCCGCAGGCGGAACTGCGGGGGCAGCCTCCGAAGGGTCCGGGGGAACCGACTCCGCGGAGGCTGAGGAGGGCACCTGCACCCTCGTCATAAGCGCGGCCACCCTGGTAGGTAACGACGACCTGCCCGACAACAAAAAAGACCTCGTCCCCTCGAACGGAATACTCTTTTCATAGGAGGAGTCCTTCGAGAAGGGGGACACCGTGTTCGACGTGCTTAAGAGCGCCTGCTCCGCGAGCGGCATCGCGCTCGAGTTCTCCGAGTCGGTTACCTATGCGACGGCCTATGTGGAGGGTATCGGCGGCCTTTACGAGTTCGACTGCGGCTCTTTGTCCGGATGGATGTTCAGGGTGAACGGGTCCTTCCCCAACTACGGCGCCAGCGCCATCGAGGTCTCCGACGGAGACAGGATAGAGTGGCTCTACACATGCAACATGGGAGACGATTTATAGATGAGAGAGGGCTTCGGGGAGACACACCCTATAGTTAACATAATATTCTACCTGGCGGTGGTATCCCTTACGGTTACCACCTTTCATCCCGTGCTCCTCGGAATTTCATTTCTGGGCGCGGTCCTCTACCTGGGCAGGCTCATATCCATGAGGGAGGTCGTTTCATACCTGCTTCGCCTGGCGCTTCCCGCCTTCCTGGTTCTGGCGGTCATAAACCCGCTCTTTAACCACAGGGGGATGACCGTCCTCTTTTACCTGCCGGGCGGCAATGCGTTCACCTTCGAGTCCGTCATCTACGGCCTCGTCATGGGCCTAATGGTGGTGGACATCATCGTCTGGAGCGCCTGCTTCTCGAAGGTCCTTACCACCGATAAGTGCGTCTACCTTTTCTCGATCTTTTCCCCCGGTTTTTCGCTGGTCTTATCCATGGTGTTTAGGTTCGTGCCTCGATTCGGCAGGATTTTGTCCGAAGCGTACGAGGCGCGCGTCATCTCCGGGGACGGAGGGCCCGTTGCCTCAGGCGTAAGGGCGGTCGGCAAGGCCTCGACCTACGCGCTCGAGAGGTCGGCCGTGACGGCCGACTCCATGACCGACAGGGGATACGGAACCGGGAGAAGGACGTCGTTTTCGCTCTTCGTCTTCAGGAGGAGGGATGCTGGAATCCTCGTGTTCATAGCGGCCTTCTTCTCGCTCTATATGGCCGGGTTTTTCAACGGATTTTCCAAGGCCTATTACGAGCCGTACATAGAGTTCGCGAGGGACGCATTGACGCCCGCATCGTTGGCTGTGTTCGCAGCGTTCGCGTGCGTTTGCGCGGTGCCGTTTGCAGTTTCAATGGCGGAGGAAATCCGCTTCGGGAAGTCAGTGAAAAACGTCGGTGAAACCGACCGTGGAGGATACAGACTGTGGGAGAGATAATCACTGTAAAAAACCTGACGTTTTCCTACGAGGGCTCGGACGAAAACGCGCTCCGTGACATATCGTTCGGCGTGGAGCCGGGGGAGATAGTCCTTCTCATGGGGGCGAGCGGATGCGGCAAGAGCACGCTCCTTCGCCGCCTTAAGGGCGGCAATGCGCCCGGGGACATCCTCTCCGGCGAAATCCTCTTCGACGGCAGGCCCATCGGGGGCTTCGACAGGAGAGAGCTGGCGTCCCGCATCGGCTTCGTGTCGCAGAATCCCGACGACGACATAGTGACCGACCGTGTCTATCATGAGCTGGCCTTCGCGCCCGAGAGCCTGGGCATGCCCAGGGATGCTATAAGGAGGGCAGTCTCCGTCACCGCATCTGCGTTTGGCATGGAACAGTGGTTCGAGGACAGGACGGATACCCTCTCGGGCGGCCAGAAGCAGATCCTCTCGCTGGCGTCGGTTATGACGCTTGGCCCGGACCTCCTCATCCTCGACGAGCCTCTGTCCATGCTCGATCCCACGTCGGCCAGGCGCTTCCTGGACATGCTTAGGGAGATAAACACCGAGTACGGCACGGCCATAATCATAAGCGAGCACTCGACGAACCTCATCTGCGAGTACGTCCACAGGATAATGTTCATGGACGGTGGGCGTATTGTCGCCGACGGCGATCCCCGCGAGTGCGCGAAGGCCGTCTTTGACATGAATCACCCCATGGCGGGAGGTTTCCCCGCCGCGGCCGAAATTGCATACAGGCTGGGAGAGAGGGAGCGCCTCCCCATGAATGTGAGGGAGGGAAAGGCGTTTGTGGCCGACCTGTGCGCTAAGAAGGGAATTGAGCCCGCCGGTCGCTCCGCCGCGCCCGGCGTTCCGACTGCTGCCACTTCCGGCGTTCCGACCTCGGCTGCTTCCGGCCCGGGCGACTCCGACGGGGAGATTCTGCTTTCGTGCGAAAACGTCTACTTCAGGTACACGCGTGATTCCCGCGACATCCTCCGCGGGTTCACCCTCGACATCAGGGCGGGAGAGGTGATTTCCCTTTTCGGCGCCAATGCGGGAGGCAAGTCCACAGCTCTGAGGATTCTCTGCGGCCTGGACACACCGCGCGACGGCGTGGTCAGGTATCTTGGGAAGAGGATTAAAAAGGACGGATGGAAGGAGCTCTACGGCGGTGCGCTCGGGGTGCTGCCCCAGAATCCGTCGCTCCTTTTCACGGAGAGGACGCTCCGCGAGGAGCTTCTGGTTACGGCCTCGGAGGAAGACGCCGACAGGCTCTGCGGGCTGTTTGAGCTGACGGAGCTCATGGAATCTCATCCCGACGACCTGAGCGCCGGGCAGGCGCAGTCGCTGGCTCTCGCGAAGATAATCGCGCTTCGCCCGCGCGTGCTGCTCCTCGACGAGCCCACCAAGGGCATGGACGTAACGAGGAAGGCCATTTTGGCGGATGTCCTCGAGGGGCTTAAGAATAGCGGCGTGGGCATACTGCTTATAACCCACGACACGGAGTTTTCCGCGCTCTGTGCCGACAGGTGCGCTTTCATGTTCGGGGGCGGGGTGGTATCCGTGGCTAAGACCGGAGAGTTCATGAGCGGGGGCGGGTTCTACTCGACCGCCGCAAACAGGATGGCCGGCGGGTATTTTCCGGGCGTCCTCACCGCAGGGGAGGTGGCGAAATGTCTGATGTAAACCGCGTTAGAGCCGTGGAAGAGTGGTACTCCGGAGGAGCTGAGGCCGCCGGCAGGAAGAGCCGCGTGCTGAACCCGTTCTCCATGGTGTATGACAGGGAGAAGACGGGGAACGCCGCTTTCAGCCTAAGGCGACCTATGACCAGGGAGATAGTGGTGATAGCTGCGATGGCGGCCATTGCGGTGGCCGGAAGGGCGGCGTTTTTCATGACGCCCACTTTTAAGCCCGTGTGTGCGGTGGTAATCATCGCGGCCGTATCCTTCGGCGCCGTGCCGGGGTGCATCGTGGGCGTGCTCTCCATGCTCGCCAGCAACATCATCTTCGGACAGGGCCCCTGGACCATCTTCCAGATGACGGCGATGGGGCTGGTGGGCCTCATTGCCGGCCTGCTTTGCAGGGCGCGCATCATGCCGAGGCGGAGGGTGTTCTTCTGTGCCGTCGGTTTTATGTTAACCGTTTTCGTCTACGGCGCGTTCATGAACGTATCAGTCATATTCATGGGCTCCTACGCGCTCGACCTGAAGTCCGTGATCATGCTGGTGATTTCCGGCGTCCCGGTCGACGTGACCCATGGACTTGCCACGTTCGTGTTTTTGTGGATAGGCGCAGAGCCGCTTATATATGAGGCATGCCGGCTGAGGCGAAAGCACGGTATCTTCGCTTTACGAAACTGCTCATAATTGGTAAAATAACCTTTGAGGGGTTTTTGAGTTATGGATAATAAAAGAGATTCGAAAAAGGCCAAATACTACGCTTTTAAATGGGGCAGTTTCGTTGTAGCCCTGGTTTTGTGTGCCATCGGGCTCATCCTCATAAACAGCGGGCAGTCGTTTTCTTTCGTCATCAGCGTTGTCATCGCCTCGGCGATAATCATGGGCTATCTTTCCGCCACATTCAACGATATACACGCGCTCAGGGTATTCATCATAATCTATGTCCTGGCGCTTATTTTTAAGCCCGAGTACGCGTTCGCTGTGACGGGGTACATCCCCACGGTGGTGCTCAGCTACAGATTCGTCTGGAGGGGCGGGTACAATACTTTGAAGAGGACGGTCGTATCGTATATCTGGATGACGCTGGCCAACTTCGTGTGCTGCTTTTTGGTAATGGAGTTTCTTTACATCCAGATTGACTTCGTCTCCATGTCCGTCGTCGTTTTCAGATCGTTTACTTTCAGTATCGTGGTTTCTTTTATTATTTCCGCGATGCTCTATCTTCTTCACAGATTGTCAAACGAGAGCTTCATAAGGTTCTTGCTGAAGTATAACAGTCGCTCGTCGCTCTATCTCGAGAGCGTCAGGCGCAGGCGACTCAATCGGGCTTCGTCGAAGGAAAAGTTCCGTCATCCCATAAGGTATTACTACGGTTCGCAGCTTTCGGCGAAAATAACCATAATTTTGGTTGTGGTGGTGCTGGTTGTGGGCGTGGTCGCCGTGGCCGGCATGAATGTGGCCATATTCCAGGACTATGATGTCAACATCGATTGGAGGAGACTGGCCATACTCGACGGCAGGATATTCTTCATTGTTCTCGACGCGGCGCTGCCCGCCATAATTTTTTCAGATTACTATGCCCAGAAACATATTGCTCTCCCGATTCTCAGAATGGAC
>JAILAS010000057.1 GCA_024681495.1 Eubacterium sp.
TAGCTGCAAGATGTACCTTAAGTGCGAGCTGCAGGCAATGATGCAGTACACCGGTGCGGTTCACGGCCGTATGCGTGACGTGACAAAGACCACCACCAGAATCAATACGAACAATCCCATCATCGTTCGCGAGATGGAGCGTTGTATCGCTTGCGGACGTTGTATCCGTGCCTGCAATGACGTTCGTGGCGTAAAGGTTCTGCAGCTTAATAAGACCGCTGCACCCGGCTACGAGTGCTATGTGGGAACCGAGAACGATCTGCCCCTTCAGGATGCGGAGTGCGCTTTCTGCAGCGCCTGCGTAGAAGTCTGTCCTACGGGTGCTCTCCAGGATATGGAGGGTGTATTCAGAGCCGACGTTCCCCGTCAGCAGGCTCTTATACCTTGCCAGGTACAGTGCCCGGCTCACACGGACATTCCCGAGTATATTCGTCTCGTTAAAGAGGGTAAGAACGCTGAGGCTTGTGCCGTTATCCACGAGAAGCTTACATTCCCCCATTCGCTGGGTCTTGTTTGCGTTCGTTCCTGTGAGTCACAGTGTAAGAGGACTCACCTCAACGATCCTCTTTCGATCAGAAACCTTAAGAGATATGCCTGCGAGCACGACGATCAGCAGATTTGGAAGAAGAATCTCAAGCACCTCGATCCCACGGGCAAGAAGGTTGCAGTTATCGGCGGCGGCCCCTGCGGCATGACCACAGCTTACTATCTCGCTAAGCAGGGCCACGATGTGACCGTATATGAGCGAAACGAGAAGGCAGGCGGTTATCTGCAGTATGGTATCCCCATGTACAGACTTCCCAGAGAGGTCGTTCAGGGCGAGGTTCAGGACATCCTCGATCAGGGTGTGACCCTCAAGACCGGCTGCGAAGTTACCAACGTTAATGATATTAAGAAAGACTACGATGCAGTCGTACTTACGATGGGTACCATCGGCGGTAAGCAGGCTGTAATCCAGGGCCGCGAGATCGGACACTCCACGACGGCAGTTGAGTTCCTTCACGGAGTATCGGCCGGCACTCCCGACCCCAACGTATTCGAAGGCGCCAAGGTCATCGTCCTCGGTGGTGGTAATGTGGCATTCGATGCCGCCCGTACCTCTGCTAAGATGGGCGCTAAGGTTTCCATGTTCTGTCTCGAGGCACGTGATGTGATGCTCGCAGACGACGAGGAGATCGATGGAGCTATCGAGGAGGGCGTAGAGCTTCATGATTCTACTACCAACCTTGAGATCCTCGGAACCGAGGAGAAGCTCGAAGGCCTCAGATATGCGGATATTACCGGATTCAAGTTCGGCCCCAACGGCCTCGAGGCAGACATCATCGAGGGTTCGGAGAAGGTCGAGCCCGGTGACTACATCATCTATGCTATGGGTCAGAAGGCGGTTATCCCCGATACCTTTGGCATCGAAGTAAACAAATTCGGATTCCCCGTAATGAAGGAGGGCACCGTTCACGAGACAGTTCAGGAGGGCATCTTCGCCGCCGGAGACTGCATCACCGGTACCAAGTCCGTAGTTCTTGCTGTTGCAGGCGGCCGCGAGGTTGCTTCCGACGTCGACAAGTACCTCGGAGGAGACGGTGACATCGATGAGGTTCTTTACGAGAGAGCTCCTCACGAGCCCGAGATCGGACGTCGCGTAGGCTTTAATAAGGCCGAGCGCGAGGAGCTCGAGATTACAGATATCTCTGAGCGCGCCCGCAGCATTACCAATCCTGTTGATAAGGGCTTCACCTGCGATCAGTCCAAGTGCGAGGCAGAGAGATGCCTGCAGTGCGACCTTCGCTGCGACTTCGAGAAGCCTAAGATGTGGACAGAGTTTTAATTCAGTCGGAAATATATTTGACTGAGCTTAGGCTCGAAGATTGTTCCATAGACGTTTGTATATGAACCGGAATTATCATATATCCATTTTTAGGAGGATACCATGGATAGAATTTGTCAAGTAACAGATGATGAGTTGAAAGAGCTCGTCGCAATGGCTGAAAGAGCCGGTACAGATGAGGAGGTTTGTCCCGTCGAGACTGCATACCTTATTGCGGAGAGGACTCTCGCCCGCACCTGCGGAAAGGGAGTTATGTGCCGTGACGGTATGAGACAGGTTTACCTC
Source organism: Eubacterium sp. (assembly GCA_024681495.1). GTDB lineage: Bacteria > Bacillota > Clostridia > Lachnospirales > Lachnospiraceae > RUG14243. The sequence goes on from JAILAS010000057.1 coordinate 2,111, forward strand.
ATTCTCAAGGATTTCGTCGATGGCCGCGGTAAGGGCGAGGACGATATCGAGATGCTTAAAGAGATCCTGGGTGTTATTGAGGAGGTTGCTGACTGCGATCTTTCATATACCGCAGTTACCACCATTCTCAGCCTCATGAACAATTACTCGGATGAGTTTGATGCTCACGTTAAGAGGAAGAGCTGTAAGAAGCTCATCTGCCCCGGATGCCATACAGTACATATCGATGCTGCGAAGTGCCAGGGATCGGGTGCCTGCGTAAAGGTTTGCCAGTTCAACGCTATCAAGAGCAAGGAAGGGTGCTTTTCTGTTATTGATCAGTCGAAGTGCACCAGCTGTAACGCTTGTATCTCCGTATGTCCCAACGGCGCTATTAAGGGCGCGGGTGCTGTTAAGCCCCAGGGCCCCACGGAGCCCGCTCCTGTTGGATCGTTTGGTGCCGGCGGCGGAGAAGGCGGCGGAAGAAGACGTCGCAGAGGCTAAGCGAAAGCTTTGCACTCGCAAAGATGGCCGTATTTCGGCAAGTTTATCAGAGCGGCCGTCATTGTATTCTGAAACGATGAGTCGCGTGGATGGATTTCCACGCGGCTCTTTTTGTGTTAAAATATATCTATGGAAATTTACATGATAAGACACGGTGAAACGGACTGGAATGCCGCCCGTAAGGTTCAGGGAAGGGTCGATATCCCGCTTAACGATTACGGCAGGCAGCTGGCTGTTTGGACCGCGGAGGGCCTTCGTAAAGAAGGCATTGTTTTTGACAGGGCTTATTCGAGCCCGCTTATAAGGGCCAGGGAGACTGCCGAGATCATACTCGAGGGGACCGGAATAGTGCCGGTGATAGACGAAAGGATAATCGAGATCGATTTCGGGGATTTCGACGGCTTCAGTATTCCCGCTGTGAAAGAAGACGCGAAGTATTCCCGGTTCGCCAGGATTTTCCTCGATCCGTCCTCGTACGAGCCGGTCAACGGCGAGTCCATTCAGGACCTCTACGACAGGGCCCGTGACTTCGTAGAAAACGAGCTCTATCCTCAGAGGAGTCTCGATGATACCGTGCTGGTGGCCGCCCACGGCGCCATGATCCGCGGCTTGCTTAACGTCATCGACGACGTACCCATTGAGGCGTTTTGGAAGAAGAAGCAGGCGAATTGCTCGGTCAACCGGGTGCACCTGGACGAGGACGGCTTTAAGATTGTGTACGAGAGTAAGCTCTTTTACGAAGAAAAGGAACCTTATGTAAACCCGTCCGAAGGGAACAGATAGATGGCGATGTTCAATTCGAGGGGCCTTAGGGGATCGGCCCTGGAGGACCTCATCAATAACACAAACGAGCGTTATCGCAAGGACGGGCTTGCCCTGGTCCAGAAGATTCCCACGCCAATCACGCCCATAGATATCGACCACAGCACCAGCAGGATTACGCTTGCTTACTTCGATAAGAAGAGTACAGTCGACTACATTGGTGCCGTGCAGGGCATACCTGTGGCATTTGACGCGAAGGAGTGCAAGGAGGATACCTTCCCGCTCTCCAATATCCACGCACATCAGATGCGGTTTATGGACGAGTTCGAGAAGCAGGAGGGAATTGCATTCTTTCTGCTGTATTTCTCGAGCCACGAGAGGTTCTATTATCTCAGATACGATGAGGCGCGCACATTCTGGGAGCGCATGGAGAACGGAGGGCGTAAGAGTTTCCGGAGAGACGAGCTGGACGAAGATTTCTTCTTTGATTCGCCCAACGGGCTCTGGGTGCCGTATTTGCCCATGATACAGAAGGATCTGGACGCGAGAAAAGAATGACATAATAACCGGTTGACTTTTACTGGGTAGCATGTTAGCATGGTAGCAAGTTACCACGCTAAAGTGTTTATACCCGGCCCGGCCGGGAATATCATTTGAAAGGACATTTTATGAGTGACATGATATTGCACACCCCCGATGGTGTCAGGGACATTTACAACGGCGAGTGTGAGAAAAAGCTTATACTGGAGGACCGTCTCTTCAACGTAATCAGGAGATACGGTTACTCGCCCATAGAGACCCCTTCCTTCGAATTCTTCGACGTCTTTGGAAAGGAGATCGGCACAACGCCCTCGAAGGACCTTTACAAATTCTTCGACAGGGACGGAAACACGCTCGTCCTTCGCCCGGACATCACGCCTTCTGTGGCACGCTCCTACGCGAAGTACTTTATGGATGAGAAGGAGCCCGTCAGGCTCTGCTATAAGGGAAACACATTTACCAACCACTCTGACTTCCAGGGAAACCTAAAGGAGACGACTCAACTTGGTGCTGAGCTTATTGCCGACGATTCGGTGGCGGCTGACGCCGAGGTAATCGCACTTACCGTTGACTGCTTTAAGTCTGCGGGTCTCACCGATTTCCAAATCAGCGTAGGTAACACCGCGTTCTTCAGGGCCATCTGCCAGGAGGCGTCCATCGACGAGGAGCACGAGAATCTCATCAGGGATTATATCTGCTCCAAAAACTTCTTCGTCGCCTGCGAGGTGTTGAAAGGCCTTGGAGCATCTGATAGAATCTTAAAGGTTTTCGACGAGCTTCCCTACCTTACGGGTCAGCAGGACATGCTCGAGCGTGCCCTCCCCGTCGTGGAGGGCAATCCGGACGCAGTCGAGGCCATTAACCGCCTCAAGAGGCTGTATGAGCTTCTTGAAAGCTATGGATGCGGGGCCTACGTTTCGTTCGACCTCGGTCTGCTCAGTAAGTTCGATTACTACACGGGCATTATCTTCGACGGATACACCCTCGGCAGCGGACAGGCCGTCGCCAAGGGAGGCAGATATGACAGCCTTATTTCCTTCTTTGGAAAGGACGCTCCCGCGGTCGGATGCGTAGTAATGCTCGACCAGCTTCAGGCGGCATTGAGACGACAGAAGATTGAGATTGCCGTCGAGGAGGAACCCAGGATAATTAACTACGTCGAGGGCGAGGAGGAGACCGCCATCAGGGAGGCCGTCAATCTGCGCTCGCAGGGCAAGAAGGTTAAGCTCATCAAGAGCAGATAGTCGAAAGCGTTGTGTTATAACTAACCAGAGGTATGGATACATGAGATATATTACATTCGCCCTTACCAAGGGCAGGCTCGCGGATACCACCATGGAGCTCCTCGAGAAGGCGGGCATCACCTGCAGAGAGGTCCTCGATAAGAAGACGCGAAAACTGATATTTGTTAACGACGAATTAAAGATGAAGTTCTTCCTCTCCAAGGGTCCCGATGTCCCCACGTATGTGGAGTACGGTGCGGCGGATATCGGAATTGTCGGCAAGGACACCATAATGGAAGAGGGCAGGAACATCTACGAGGTGCTGGACTTGGGGTTCGGCAAGTGCGACATGTGCGTCTGCGGTCCCAGGGACGCGAAGGAACTGCTCTCTCATTACGAGCAGATACGCGTGGCCACGAAGTACCCCGGAATCGCCAGGGATTACTTCAACAACACGAAGAACCAGACCGTGGAGATCATCAAGCTTAACGGCTCCATCGAGTTGGCGCCCATAGTGGGGCTCTCCGAGGTCATAGTCGACATCGTGGAGACCGGTTCTACGTTGAAGGAGAACAACCTCGTTGTGCTCGAGAAGATCTGCCCGCTGTCGGCCAGGATGGTGGTCAATCAGGTCAGCATGAGGATGGAAAACGAGAGAATTACGAAAATAATAAAGGACGTAAGCGACGTTCTTATGAAGGAGAACCAATGAAGATAGAAAGACTTACCGCACAGACAAAGACAGAGATTTTGGAGACGTTATCGAAGAGGTCTTCATCGTCTTTCACGGAGCAGGAAGAGGCGGTTGCTCAGATTATTGCCAATGTCAGAAAAAACGGAGACAAGGCGATATTCGAATACGAAAAGGCGTTTGATAAAGCGGACTTAAATGCCGATAATATACGTGTGACCGAAGAGGAGATTAAGGCCGCATACGAGAAGGTAGATCCCGAGCTCGTAGAGATCATGAGAAGGGCGCTAGTGAACATTCGCGAGTACCACGAGAAGCAGGTTCGCCAGAGCTTCTTTATGACCAGGCCCGACGGCTCCATACTCGGGCAGAGGATTACTCCGCTCGAGAGGGTAGGTGTTTATGTGCCCGGCGGAAAGGCTGCCTATCCTTCGAGCGTGCTTATGAATATCGTGCCCGCCAAGGTGGCCGGCGTTCCCAACGTGGTTATGTGTACTCCTCCCTCGGCGGATGGTACCATCACGCCCACTACATTGGTGGCCGCGTGCGAAGCCGGGGCCGACGAGATATATAAGGTGGGTGGCGCTCAGGCCGTTGCCGCCATGGCGTACGGTACCGAGTCCATAAAGAGGACCGATAAGATCACCGGACCCGGAAACATATTCGTGGCTCTCGCTAAGAAGGCCGTGTACGGACAGGTCAGCATTGACTCTGTGGCGGGGCCCTCGGAGATTCTGATACTCGCCGATGAGACCGCCAATCCCGCGTATGTCGCCGCCGACCTCCTGAGCCAGGCCGAGCACGATGAGATGGCCAGCGCCATCCTCGTTACGACCAGTGAGGAGCTGGCAGAGCAGGTTTCCGCGAAGGTTGATGAGTTTACCGCCAGGCTCGAGCGAAAGGAAATCATTCAGAAGTCCATCGACAGCTACGGTCACATCCTCGTGGCAGGATCGAGGGACGAGGCGTTCGACCTCGTTAACGAGATCGCTTCCGAGCACCTCGAGATAGTCACTACTAACCCTGCTGCCGATATGACGAGGGTTAAGAACGCGGGCGCCATATTCCTGGGCACCTATAGCTGTGAGCCTCTTGGCGACTACTTCGCCGGGCCCAATCACGTGCTGCCCACGAACGGTACGGCCAGGTTCTTCTCGCCGCTTTCTGTCGATGACTTCATCAAGAAGTCCAGCGTCATTTCGTGTTCGGAGGAGGCGCTTAGGGGGATGGCCGATGACATTGTATCGTTCGCCGAGGCCGAGGGGCTTACGGCTCACGCGAATTCTATAAAGGTTAGGTTCGAATACTAAAATCCTTCAGGAGGGAGTTATTTTATGAGTAGAACAGCGACCGTCGAGAGGAAAACCTCGGAGACGGATATCAAATGCACACTGAATCTGGACGGCTCGGGCAAGGCCGATATATCGACGGGGATAGGTTTCTTTGACCACATGCTCGACGCCTTTGCCAGGCACGGGAATTTCGACCTGGAGCTTAAGGCTGTGGGCGATCTGCATGTCGATACGCACCACACCATAGAGGATACCGGCATTGTACTCGGGAACGCCATAAAGGAGGCGCTGGGCAGCAAGGAGGGCATCACCCGCTACGGATTTTTCCTGCTTCCCATGGACGAGGTACTGGCTCAGTGTGCGCTCGATCTCTCCGGCAGGCCCTACTTCGTGTACGACGCGAAGTTCAACGCGGATAAGATGGGGGACATGGACACCGAGATGGTAAGGGAGTTCTTCTACGCCATTTCCTACAGTGCAGCGATGAACCTGAACTTAAAGATATTGGATGCCGGCAACGCACACCACATGTCGGAGGCGATGTTCAAGGCGTTCGCCAGGGCGCTTTGCATGGCCTGCGCCATTGACCCCGCCGTTAAAGGCGTGCCCTCTACGAAAGGAACGATCTAATGGCTATTAAACAATTGATATCCTGCGTCTATATGAAGGACGGAAAGGCTTACTCGGAGTATTCCGAGCAGAGCGCAGCCGCAGCGGAAAACATCGAGGATTTCATTAAGCAGTACAACAACAGCGGCGTAGACAGCGTATTCGTGTTCAATCTGGCGGACGGGGACAGGGAGCATAAGAAGAATCTGAACCTCCTCAAGGCGCTGTGCAACAGCTGTGAGATCCCAGTCTGCGTGGCCGGAAACATCGAAAGTACAGCGGACATTCAGGAGTACCTGTACGCCGGGGCGGCCACAGTTATAGTAAACGGATCCAAGCCTACCACGCCCGCGGTGATAAGCGAGGGCGCCAAACGATTCGGAAAACATAAGATAATGGTTTCGCTTCAGGACGTAAACATCCTGTTTAAGAATAAGGAAATCGTCGAGGAGTCGGTATTTGCGCTGGTTATCCTTAACGAGAAGATAGTTTCCTCCGTGGAGGATCTGGTTAACATTCCACTCGTTCCGATGGTGGAGAACCTTACTGCGGACGTTGCGGCCGAGTATCTTAGTAAGGACTCCGTGCGAGGAATCGGCGGCGTTATGCTCGATTCGTTTGAGAACGACGTTGTGGCGCTTAAGAAGGAACTCATCGACATGAGGATTCAGCTTAACAAGTTCGAGCCTCTCTACGACTTCGACAGGCTCACGACGAACGATCAGGGGCTCGTGCCCTGCATCGTGCAGGACTACCAGACGAACGATGTGCTGATGCTCGCTTACATGAACAAGGAGTCCTTTGAGAAGACGCTCATGAGCGGCAGGATGACTTATTACTCGAGGAGCAGAAAGCAGCTTTGGATGAAGGGTGAGACTTCGGGACATCTCCAGTACGTGAAGTCGCTCACGGCGGACTGCGACCTCGACACCATCCTCGCCAAGGTCTCTCAGATTGGCCCTGCGTGCCACACCGGATCGAGGAGTTGCTTCTTCAATGAGATTATCCGCAAATACTACGTTGAGAAGAACCCCAGGACCGTATTTGAGGACGTCTACGACGTGATCACCGACAGGGATAAGAACCCCAAGGACGGTTCCTACACGAACTACCTCATCGACCAGGGCATGGACACGCTTTTGAAGAAGCTCGTCGCCAACATGACCGATATCATCCTCACCGCCAAGGAGGGCAATAAGGACGACCTTAAATTCGAAATTTCCGACCTTCTTTATCATCTTATGGTGCTAATGGAGCAGAACAACGTCACGTGGGAAGAAGTCACCGGAGAGCTCGTGCACCGCACGTAAAACTTATGCTTGACGGGCTTTGCCTATTATGTTAATATATCCAAGTATGCCGCACGGCGAGGTTTGAAGTCTGTCAGGTGACAGCACCACAGCCGGCGAGTAATGATAATAGGAGGTGCAGCGATGTACGCAGTGATTGCAACCGGTGGGAAACAGTACAAGGTTTCCGAAGGTGATATCATTACCGTAGAAAAGCTTGGAAAAGCAGTTGGTGAGAAAGTGGTCTTCGATCAGGTTCTCGCAGTTCGTGATAATGATCTTACCGTAGGTACACCCACAGTGTCCGGAGCTTCGGTAGATGCTTCAGTTATTTCTGAAGGCCGTGCAAGGAAGGTCATTGTCTATAAGTACAAGAGAAAAACCGGTTATCACAAGAAGAACGGCCACAGACAGTCGTTCACTAAGGTAAAGATCGACAAGATCAACCTTTAAGAGGCAGGTTTCCATGAATACCGTCACGTTTCAGAGAGACAGTAATGGTCTTATAAAGGCCTTTCGCTCTGCCGGACACGTTGGTTACGGTGATAAGGGCGAAGATATTGTCTGCGCGGGGATTTCCGCGCTGGTAATTAATTCGGTCAATTCCATTGAGAGACTTACCGAATCGGATATTGTCGTCACGAGTGATGAGGAAGAGGGCGTTATAGACTGCGTCATTTCCGATTACGAGAGCGACGATGTTCAGCTTTTACTGAGTTCCCTAAACCTGGGGGTGACTCAAATTCAGAAACGTTACGGAGAAAAATTCATTCGTATTGAAATGAAGGAGGTGTAATCGAAATGCTCAGCATGAATCTTCAGTTTTTCGCTCATAAGAAGGGTGTCGGTTCTACTAAGAACGGCCGTGATTCCGAGTCCAAGAGACTTGGAGCCAAGAGAGCGGACGGTCAGTTTGTAAAGGCCGGAAACATCATATACAGGCAGCGCGGAACCAGAATTCACCCCGGTCTTAACGTAGGTCGTGGTGGTGACGATACTCTCTTTGCTACAGCAGACGGTGTACTCCGTTTCGAGCGTCAGGGCAGAGATCGCAAGGTCGCCAGTGTTTATCCTAAGGAAGCTTAATTGTTTCGGATATAGTGCATGTTATAACGGGCTGTCGCGTTAGCGGCGGCCCTTTACATTATGAGAGGTTATTATGTTTGCCGATCGAGCCAAAATCATCCTGAAATCAGGTGACGGAGGAGACGGACACGTTTCCTTCAGACGAGAAAAGTACATACCCAACGGCGGTCCCGACGGCGGAGACGGCGGAAACGGCGGCGACGTCATTTTCGAGGTCGATCCCGGCCTTAATACCCTGACGGATTTTAGGCATAAGAGGAAGTTCTTTGCCGAAAACGGTCAGGAGGGCGGAAAGAAGAACTGTCACGGAAAGTCCGGAGCCGACCTTGTCCTCAAGGTTCCCGCCGGAACTTTGGTTAAGGACGCCGCCTCCGACAAGGTTATTGCTGACATGTCCGGAGATAACACCAGGCAGGTAATCCTCGAGGGAGGAAAGGGCGGACTCGGTAATCAGCATTTCGCCACTTCCAGGATGCAGGCGCCCAGATACGCCAAGCCCGGAACAGACGGCATCGAGCTGGAGGTGACCCTCGAGCTTAAGGTTATTGCAGATGTAGGTCTGGTGGGATACCCGAATGTGGGTAAGTCCACCCTTCTTTCCAATGTCAGCAACGCAAATCCCAAGATTGCGGACTATCACTTCACGACGCTTAACCCCAACCTCGGAGTGGTTGATATCGGCGGCGGGGCTTCCTTCGTCATGGCCGATATTCCCGGAATTATCGACGGCGCGTCACAGGGCGTGGGATTGGGCTTCCAGTTCCTCAGGCATATCGAGAGAACCAAGCTCATCATCCACATTGTCGACGGAGCCGGGGTAGAGGGCAGAGATCCCGTGGAGGATTTCAAGGCCATAAACAGCGAGCTCGAGCAGTACGATTCCACCATTATGGATAAGCCTCAGGTTATCGCCCTGAATAAGATGGACGTCCTCGACGAGGAGGCTCGTGCCATCGTAATTGACGAGATCAGGGAGGCCCTTGGAGACGAGGTCGAAATCTATCCTATTTCTGCGGCCACCGGAGAGGGCATCCGTGAGCTGCTCTATGGAGTGGGCAATAAGCTCAAGACTCTTGACAGGGAGCCCGTTATCTTCGAGCAGGAGTTCTTCCCCGAGGTAACGCGATTCGAGGATGAGCCCTTCACGCTGGAGTACGACGAGAAGGACGAGGTCTATGTGGTCGAGGGTCCGAAGATCGAGAAGATGCTCGGCTATACGAACCTCGAGTCGGAGAAGGGATTCCTCTTCTTCCAGAAGTTTATGAAGGAAAACAACATAATCAGGGACCTCAAGGCAATGGGGCTCGAGGAGGGGGATACCGTTCGCATGTATTCCCTGGAGTTCGAGTTCTACGACGACGAGGAGAGCTGATATGGGAAAGATGAGGCGAATAGGGGTATTCGGAGGAAGCTTCGACCCCATACACCTGGGACACATGGGCATCGCCCGCGCCGCTCGCGACGAGCTGGGGCTGGACCTTGTCCTGTTTATCCCTGCGTTGATTCCGCCTCACAAGCTCGACAGGAAGCTCCTGGCGCCTTCCGAGAGGCTGGAGCTGGTCGAGACTGCCATTGCCGGAGAGAGGGGCTTTGCTGCATCCGACATGGAGATTAGGAAAAGCGCGGTCAGCTTTTCGTACCTGACGCTTCGCGAGCTTAAGAGTGAATATCCGGAGGCCGAATTGTACTTCATTATGGGGGCAGATTCGCTTCTCGACTTCGATACGTGGAAGCGTCCGGAGGAGATATCGACTTTAGCACACCTTCTGGTGGCCGTAAGGAACGAGGACGGTGAGAAAACGAGGAAGCTCGAGAGGAAGGCCGCCGAACTCGCCGATTCTATGCAGACCCGGGTAACCTTTCTCAACTGTCCCTGGATTCCGATTTCATCCCGGGAGATTCGCGATGCTTTTGCGGAGGGGCACGAGCAGAGCGTCCGCCAATACATGGATGAAGACGTGTTTGACTATATTTTGAGGCACGGTTTTTACCGGACCCCGCAGGAGTAAACAATATGGGTGCTGTTGATAAATTTGAGAACGATTTGTTCGAGAAATATCCCCGAATAATGGAAAGCCTTAGGATTTCCCTTACCGAGGCCAGGTTCATGCATACGCTGGGGGTCGCGTTTACCGCGGCTTCACTGGGCATGAGGTATGGGGTCGATGTGGAGGATTGCCTTATGGCGGGGCTTCTTCACGATTGCGCCAAGTGCCAGAGCGCCGAGGAGAATATCGAGCTAATGGAGTCGCACGGCGTCGAGGTGAGCGATGTCCAGCGGGAAAACACCAAGCTTTTGCACGCCGGAGCCGGAGCTGTAATGGCCAGAGAGAAGTTCGGGATTGAGGACGAGGGGATTTTGAACGCCATCCGTCTTCATACCACCGGTGACAGCGACATGACGATTCTCGAGAAAATCGTGTATATTGCGGATTACATCGAGCCGTTTAGGGACACGGTCGAGAATCTCTCCGAAATCAGGAAGCTTGCGTTTACGGACATTGACGGCTGTCTCGTAAAGATTATGTCGCAGACCGTCGGGTACTTAAAGAAACTCGGAGTTAAGACCGATATCGCAACAATGAGGGCGTATGAATACTATTCGTCCCGCGCAAACGAAAACAATTGAGGTGACAAACTATAAACAGTCAAGTACTTTTTGAAGTTTTTTTGATTCAGTAAAAAAGTGCATGACAAATAAACCATCTGAATACACCGTATTTCAGATGGTGCAACAGGAAAGGTTATTGGTGTCAGCGAAG
>JAILAS010000094.1 GCA_024681495.1 Eubacterium sp.
GATTTTTCTCCTGAAATGTCTGTAAATTCGTTGAAATTTACCCCCGAAAAGTGTAAAATAATTGAGTAATTATGTGTTGGGGAAGGGGTTATTTATGGACGAATTCAGAGAAGCGCTCTCTAGGTTCCATATCGGAGAGAATTACGAGGCGTATAAGATTTTTGGATCGCATCGAAATCCCGACGGCACCATCACGTTCAGAGTGTGGGCGCCGCACGCCATGGGTGTTAACCTGGTGGGGGATTTTAATGGCTGGGACAATTGCGCCACCGTTATGCAAAACATTGGGGACGGTTGCTATGAGGTGACCCTTTCCGGAATCGAAAAGTTCAGTAACTACAAGTATGCTATCTGGAAAAAAGACAATTCTGTCATTCTAAAGGCGGATCCTTACGCCTTTCACGCCGAGACCAATGGCGGTACGGCTTCCAAAGTATGGTATTCAGAAAAAGAATTTAAGTGGACGGATTCCGCGTGGGCCAGGCGGCGCGGCGAGAGGGACTACCGGTGCGAGCCGATGAACGTCTATGAGGTTCACCTCGGTTCCTGGAGGCGGTACGAGGACGGTAACTTCTACGATTATCGTAAGATCGCCGACGAGCTCATTCCATACGTGAAGATGATGGGTTACACCCACATCGAGGTAATGCCGCTGACGGAGTACCCGTTCGATGGCTCCTGGGGGTATCAGGCCACGGGGTACTATGCCATTACCAGCCGGTACGGTGTGCCGGACGATTTCAAATATCTGGTGAACAAGGCCCATCGCGCCGGAATTGGCGTGTTCATGGACTGGGTTCCCGCTCATTTCCCTAAAGACGATTTTGCCCTCGCCCGTTTCGACGGCGAGTGCCTATACGAAGATCCCGATCCTTTGCGCAGAGAGCACAAGGGCTGGGGGACTATGGCCTTTGACTTCGGAAGGCCCGAAATCCAGTCCTTTTTGGTGTCCAGCGCCATGTATTTCCTCGGGGAGTATCATGTGGACGGACTGAGGGTGGATGCCGTGGCGGCCATGCTCTACCTGAATTACGACAGGGAGGACGGGCAGTGGCGCCCCAACAAGGAGGGCGGCACGGAGAACATGGAGGCGCGCGCGTTCCTCCAGAAGCTCAATCACGCGGTGGGCGTGATGGCGCCCGGGGCCCTGATGATTGCGGAGGAGTCCACGGCCTGGCCGATGGTTACCATGCCTCCCTCGGACGGCGGACTCGGCTTCCACCTGAAGTGGAACATGGGCTGGATGAACGACACGTTGTCGTATTGCATGACGGACCCGTACTTCAGGAAGCACGAGCACAATAAGCTTACTTTCCCGATGTGCTACGCTTTCAGCGAGAACTACATGCTTCCGATATCGCACGACGAGGTGGTTCACGGAAAAAAGTCCCTCCTCGACAAGATGCCGGGAGACTACGACCAGAAGTTCGCCGGGCTTAGGGAGTTCATCCTCTACATGCTCAGTCAGCCCGGGAAGAAGCTCCTGTTCATGGGATCGGAGCTCGGGCAGTTTTCGGAGTGGAAGTTCGACTCCGGACTCGACTGGAATCTTCTGGAGTTCGAGAAGCACCGGCAGGCGCAGGAGTTCATCCGGGACGCGAACCACTTCTACCTGAAACACAGGGAGATGTGGGAGGTCGACCACAGCTGGGAGGGATTCCAGTGGATATGCGCCGACGACGCGGACCGAAACATAGTTTCCTATCGCCGCATATCGAAAAACGGCAGGGAGCTGGTCTTCGTATTCAACTTCGCGCCCGTGGCCAGGGAGCACTACGGGGTGGATGTGACTAAGAGCAGGGCGTATCATGAGATATTTAATACAGATGCCGTCGAATACGGCGGCGAGGGCGTGCTGAACGAGGGAGATCTGATTCCCTTGAATAAGCCGGAGGACAAACACTCGTATTACCTGGAAGTAACTCTTCCCCCTCTGGGTGGGATTGTCCTAAAGTAGGGAGGTGAACGGTTATGGCAAAGAGAAAGGAACTAGTGGCCATGTTGCTGGCCGGAGGGCAGGGCTCGCGACTCTATCCTCTTACGAAGAATCTGGCTAAGCCTGCGCTGTATTTTGGGGGTAAATACAGAATCATAGATTTTCCGCTGTCGAACTGTATCAATTCGAACATCGATACGGTCGGCGTGCTTACGCAGTATCAGCCGTTGGAGCTAAACGACTACATAGGCTCCGGAGGACCCTGGGATCTGGACCGTACGTACGGAGGCGCGCACATTCTGCCGCCGTACCAGCAGACGGAGGGGACGGACTGGTACAAGGGGACGGCCAATGCCATCTATCAGAATATCCCGTTTATGGAGAAATACAATCCGGAGTACGTGCTCATCCTTTCGGGAGACCACATCTACAGGATGAATTACGGCAGGATGCTCCAGGCGCACAAGGACAAGAAGGCGGACTGCACCATTGCCGTCATGAACGTCCCGATTGAGGAGGCGTCGAGGTTCGGCATATTGACGGCCGATGAGGACGACAGGATAACGAAGTTCGAAGAGAAGCCGGCGAACCCCACCAGCACCAAGGCGTCCATGGGAATATATATCTTCAGCTACGAGATAATGAAGAAGTACCTTCAGGAGGATGAGGCCAATCCCGCTTCGTCGAACGACTTCGGCAAGGACATCATTCCCACGATGCTCGAGCGCGGCTGCAGGATGTACGCCCACGAGTTCAAGGGCTACTGGAAAGACGTCGGAACCATTTCCTCCTTCTGGCAGTCGAACATGGACATGCTGGATGCTTCTTCCGGGTTTGATCTGGGTAATCCCGCGTGGAAGATATACTACCGACATGGATCGAGCCATCCGCACTATGCCGGTGAGAGCGCGGTTATAAAGGAGTCGCTGGTCTCCGAGGGCTGCGAGGTGAACGGCAATGTGGAAAACTCCGTCATCTTTCCCAATGTGGTGGTGGAGAAGGACGCCATCGTCAGAGACAGCGTGATTCTGCCCGGCACGATAGTCAGGGCGGGAGCGATGGTGAACTATACGGTAACGTCCACCAATGTCGATATCGGAGAGACCTCGGTGGTGGGCGAGTCGAAGGAGATAGCCCGCGGAAAGATTACGGTGTTGGGAGAGAACGTCGTGATTCCGCAGGGCAGAAGGATAGAAGCGGGGCTTAGTCTGGAGACTGCGGACCTCGCCGGCGGGGAGGTGAGTCGATGAGAGTACTGGGATTGATTTTTTCGAACATTCATGACAGGGGCCTTCCGGAGATGACGGCGTGGAGAACCATCGCTTCCGTCCCCGTGGCGGCCAGGTACCGGATGATTGACTTCGTCCTTTCCGGCTGCGTGAGTTCGGGCATCTTCGAGATCGGCATCATCACCAAGACGAAGTACAACAGCCTCATGAAGCACGTGGGTAACGGAAAGGACTGGGATCTCGACCGTAAGAACGGCGGCGTGACCATCATTGCGCCCTACGTCGAGGCTCAGAGCGGTCCGCTGTACACCAACAGGCTCGAGGCCATGATGAACGCCATCAGCTTCATCGAGTCGAGTGACGCGGACTACGTGCTCCTCACGGATTGTGACCTTCTGGCCAACATACCGTACGCAGATATTGTGGAGCAGCACATTGCCAGCGGAGCGGATGTCACGGCGGCGTATAAGCCCACCGCGTTCAGGATTCCCGTTACGCGCGAGGCGATGGGGTTCGAGATAAACTCCGAGGGTCGGATAACCAATGCGGCCAACTTCACGGAGTGCTCGGGGCAGATGAACTTTTCGCTGAACATCTGGGTCATGAAGCGCCCGCTCCTTCTGTCCATACTCAGGGAGTCGAGGACGTATGGCTACAGGAGCTTCTCGAGGGACGTTCTTCCCAGACACATCCCGAGGGTCACGTTCATGGGCTATAAGTACGAGGGATATGCGCGTTCCATCACGAGCCTGAACGAATACTTTCTGGCCAACATGGATACCCTGGATGCAGGCATCAGGGCGCAGCTCTTCGACAACCAGGACTATCCGGTGTTCACCAGGGTCAAGGACTCGGCGCCCACCAAGTACGGCGACAGAGCATGCGTCCGGAATTCGTTTATCTCCGACGGGTGCACCATAAACGGTACCGTCGAGAACTGCGTGCTCTTCAGGGGAGTCCGCGTGGACGAGGGGGCCGTGCTCAGGAACTGCGTGATTTTGAACGACAGCATCATAGAGAACGATGTTTCAATGGACTATATAGTTACGGATAAGAGAGTCCTGGCCAGAAGGGGCAGGACAGTAGCAGGCTGTGAGGGACATCCATTCTTCATAGGTCGTGGAGAGGCGTTATAACACAGGTTGACGGGAGATTAGAGATGAAGAAAGATACAAAAAAGGCAACCGCGGCCAAAAGCGAAGCGGTAAAAGAGAAGGATACGACAGTAAAGACCGCGGCCTCGAAGGAGCCCGCGAAGATAGCGAGCAAGAAAAAGGAGCCCGCGAAGATAGCGAGCAATAAAAAGGAGCCTGCGAAAATATCGAGCAAGAAGAAGGAGCCCGCGAAGATTGCGAGCAAGAAGAAGGAGCCCGCGAAGATTGCGAGCAAGAAAAAAGAGCCCGCAAAGATAGCGAGCAAGAAAAAGGAACCCAGGAGGAAACTCCTTCTGGTGACCCCCGAGGCGCAGCCGTTTTTGAACAGCGGTGGCCTGGGAGAGGTGGCCGGATCGCTTCCGGTGGCGCTCGCGGATAAGGGGCATCTCGACGTACGCGTCGTCCTTCCGAAGTACAGGGACATCCCGGAGGAGTATAAGAAGGAAATGAAGTTCGTGAAGTGGTTCAACGTGCCCGTGGGCTGGAGGAGCCAGTACTGTGGTATCTTCACCTACGAGCGCAAGGGCGTCACGTTCTACTTCATTGACAACGAGTACTACTTCGACAGGGACGGACTCTACGGTTACTACGACGACGGCGAGAGATTTGCGTTCTTCTCCCGTGCGGTTATGGAGATGATGGGACAGCTGGATTATTATCCCGAGATCGTTCACGCGAACGACTGGCAGACAGCCCTCGTGCCCCTCTATAACACCCGCATTTACCA
>JAILAS010000123.1 GCA_024681495.1 Eubacterium sp.
ATTTCTTTTCCCTCTCTTGGGAGGCGACTCCCCCGGCCCCCTCATTTCTCTAAATTCTTTTAACTAATATAGTATATCCGCTAGAGCGGTTTTGGGCAAGGGGGAAGTTGGGCGGGGGCTGCTCCGGGTTATATCAGCTCCCCGCTAAAATGCTGGATTTCGTGCTGAATAATCTGCGCGGTAAAATCGCTGTACTTACCATGTTTCGGCTTAAAATCACGGTCCAGATAATCCACCTCTATCTCCTTGTACCTGGTGCAGGGCCTCACGCCGTCGAGCGAGAGGCAGCCTTCCTCTGTCTCGTACTTGCCGGATTTCTTCGTAATCACCGGATTGACCATCGGCACGATGAACGGACCGACCGCCACGACGATAATCTGCTTTTTCACTCCAATCATATTGGCAGCCATCCCTACGCATCTGTCGCTATTGGCTTTCAATGTATCAATCAGGTCCTCTATTACCTGACTGTCGGCCTCGGTGGCCGGCTTGGATTTCTGCTGCAAAAACAGCGGATCTCTGACTATCTCTCTAACCATGATTCCTCCTTATACTACAGCTCTTTTCCCATCAAAATAACTTCGGATTCCTTCTTGAATCCAAACTCCTCATAAAACCCGGGCAGGATTCCACCGTGTGAGGTTATGAGATGAACTCCAGCCATCCCCTGCTTTTTTACATCTTCCAGTATGCGCTCTGTAAGCTTTCGACCAATCCCCTCCCTGTGATGAGCCGGATCCACGGCCAGGTCGTTTATTTCGAATGTGCGTCCGTAACTGAACATCATCGAGGTCCCCAGGACAAAGCCAACGATTTCCCCATCTATAACGCACTCAAGCCCATAGGCCACGCCTGATTCCATAAGCTCCTTGATATGAACTACAGCATCTTCAACCTTCCAGTGGTCGTTCCAAGGCTCGCATGCGAAGGCCTCGGCGTATATTTCTCCGTATCTGTCGATGTTTTCTCTTTTACATTCCTGTATTACCATATTCATACCTCACAAGTGTATTTTAATTTCACTCCCTACAGTATAACAATCCCCGCGCCGGCCCAAATAAAAAAAAAGAGGGCTTAACCCTCTTTCTTTAAATAATGCAGGAGATGGGACTTGAACCCACCCGATATTGCTACCACAGGCACCTGAAGCCTGCGCGTCTGCCAATTCCGCCACTCCTGCAAAATCCGGTGTCGCAAACGCGACACCGAATGATATTTTATATTATCCTGTGCGCTAAGTCAAGATGCAATTCAGGAATTATCCTCATTCATCCAGACCCCTATCAAGACGCAATTCGGGAATTAACCCTCGTACTTCTTAACGATGGTTGCGCAACCCATACCACCACCGATGCAAAGGGTAGCGAGACCGGTCTTAACGTCGTCTCTCTTCTGCATCTCGTGAAGAAGGGTAACAAGGATACGAGCACCTGAAGCTCCTACGGGGTGACCGAGTGCGATAGCACCACCGTTGACGTTGAGCTTCTCGTTGGGGAAGTTGAGCTCCTTAGCAACTGCAAGAGACTGAGCTGCGAAAGCCTCGTTAGCCTCGATGAGGTCGATGTCGTCGATGGTAAGGCCGCTCTTCTTGAATGCGTTCTTGCAAGCAGCAACGGGGCCAACACCCATGATGGAGGGATCTACGCCGCCGAGTGCACCCTGAACGTACTCAGCCATAACCTTAACGCCGAGCTCCTTAGCCTTCTCCTCGCTCATAAGAACGAGAGCAGCAGCACCGTCGTTGATACCGGAAGCGTTACCTGCGGTAACCACGCCGCCTTCCTTGCCGGAAGCGCACTTAAGCTTGCTGAGAGACTCAGCGGTTACGCCTGCACGGGGGCCCTCATCGGTATCTACAGTAACCATTTCCTTCTTCTGCTTAACCTGAATGGGAACGATCTCGTCCTTGAACTTGCCCTCGGCGATAGCCTTCTCGCACTTGTTCTGGCTCCATGCGGAGAACTCGTCGAGCTCCTCACGGGAGATGTTCCACTGCTCAGCTACGTTCTCAGCAGTAATCATCATGTGATAGTTATTGAATGCATCCCAAAGAGCATCGTTGATCATGCAGTCAACGAGAGTACCGTTGTTCATACGATATCCGTAACGACCCTTCATAACAGCGAAGGGACCCTGGGACATGTTCTCCATACCACCGGCAACTACGATATCAGCGTCGCCAGCCTGGATCATGTTAGCTGCATTGTTTACGCACTTAAGACCGGAACCGCAAACAACGTTAAGAGTGAATGCGGGAACCTCTACGGGAAGACCTGCCTTGATGGAAGCCTGACGAGCGGGGTTCTGTCCAAGACCTGCCTGGATAACGTTACCGAAGTGAACCTCCTCAACCTGCTCGGGCTTGATGCCTGCGCGATTGATAGCTTCCTTAATAACTGCTGCGCCAAGGTCTACGGCCTTGACATCCTTAAACTGTCCACCCATCTTACCGATGGCGGTACGGCATGCACTTACGATGACTACTTTTCTTCCTGCCATTTTTGTGTCTCCTTTTTTTAATAATTAACGAATTTTACAGCGCTATGCGCCTTCTAAACAGCCAACGCCCATAAGGCGTCAGCATTACTATATTATCACCAATTCATACATTTGGCAACGAAAGAGAGTGTCAAATATTTCACAAAAATCAAGGCCCCCTCGAGCCTTGACATTCCTTGCTATTTAACTAACCTATCAATAAAAAATCTGGTTACCGATTCTCTCGCCATAGTCACTGGTCCAGCCGCTAGCGGAGTGGAAATAAAGATAATCCACGGTGAGATTGCCGGCGAGCACCTCTTTTGCGGCCGACTCGCACGAAGACGTCCAGCTCTGATTGGAAAGAACGGTGGCAAATCTGCCGGATGCCACGGGCGAGAACTGCCCGCTCTGATATATCACTGCCGAGACGCTGTTCGGAAACGAGGAACTGTTGACCCTGTTCATTACGACGCTTCCAACGGCCAGCTGTCCGGCATATATTTCTCCGCCCGCCTCGCAGTAGATGATGGCGCTCATCAGCTCCAAATCCCCGCTCTGCGCGGAATACGAGGACGAGGAATCCGAATCGTCATCGGAGGACGAATCGTCGTCGGAGTCCGAATCGTCGGAATCGTCCGAATCGCTGTC
>JAILAS010000193.1 GCA_024681495.1 Eubacterium sp.
CTTTCTTGACTTTTTATTGTCGATGGTCAATAATGGTTATGTTGTTTTGACATAACGGATTTTGTCCGTGATATGGAGGTTTAGAAGGTGGATATCGAACGTTTTCGAGAATACATAACATTGGCGCAGTGCCTTAATTACAGTAAGGCCGCATCGGCCTTGTACGTCACACAGCCGGTGCTTAGCAGACATATACATGACCTGGAGAATCAGCTGGATGTGAAGCTCCTCACCAGGGATACTCATAAGGTGGAGCTCACGCCCATCGGCCGCATATTCTTCGAAGAGGCCAAAAAGATGGTCGAGTGCTACGACAAGTCAATAAACCACGTGAAGCAGGCCGCGTCCGGCATGATAGGAAGCCTCATGATCGGTTTCCTTAACGCGGCGGTGGAGCCGTTTCTGAGGGATTTCGTTCTCGTGTTCCGAAAGGAGCAGCCGAGCCTCACCCTGGACTTTCAGGCTATGGAGCTGGACGACCTCATCGCAGCGGTGAAGAACCAGCAGGTGGATGTGGGATTCGCCACGCACGTGGCTGAGACCCCTGAGCTGGACGTCATAGAGATATTCAACGACAAGCTCTGCGCGGCGGTCGATGTCGAAAACCCGCTCGCCGAGAAGGACGAGGTCTCTGTTACGGAGCTCTCCGGACTTCCCATCGTCTGCCTCGACAGGGAAAACAATCTGACCACCTACAAGTTCAACGAGAGGCTCTTCGAGCGAAACAACTCGGAGTTCAATGTGGTGCGCTTCGTGCCCAATATTGACACCGGGCTCTTTTTCGCGTCCGTAGGCACGGGAATCTTCCTTCTGCCCGAGCACCTGACCAATCAGGTGTCGAAGGATACCATGAAGGTCCTTCCCATCATAGAGCCGGACAGCCAGATTAGGCTGAATCTCATCTCACACAAGGACAATCTTAACCCCCTGGCGCCTACCTTCTGCGAGTCGTTCGCAAAGTACGCCAAGGAGCATGAAGGGCAGGTGTTCCACTGATGAATGATAGTGTTATCCTTAAGGCGCCTGCCAAGATCAATCTCAGCCTCGACATCACGGGCTTAAGGGACGACGGCTATCACATGGTGAGGATGCTAATGCAGACCATAGACCTCTTCGACATCGTGAGAGTGGAGAAGAAGGAAAGGGGCGTCCGTCTCGACATGGGCGATGCTCTGCTCCCCAAGGGCCCTTCCAACCTGGCATTTCGTGCCGCCGAGCTCGTCCTTAAGGAGGCGGGTATCGAGGGCGGCGTTTCCATTGAAATAGAAAAGAACATCCCCCTTTCCGCCGGATTGGCGGGCGGCAGCACCGATGCCGCCGCCGTCTTAAAGGGGGTAAACGAGCTCTACGGAGCCGGGCTCACGATCGATGAGTTATGTAAACTGGGCCTCGAGCTGGGCGCCGACGTTCCCTTCTGCGTAACAGGCGGAAGCGTTCTCTGCGAGGGAATAGGTGAGGAGATGACTGATCTGCCGGACCTGCCGCATTGCTCCATAGTGCTGGTTAAGCCACCTCAGGGCGTATCCACCCGGCAGGCTTACACTGCATTCGACAGCCTGGACAATCCGCACCATCCTGATGTGGACGGGCAGATTGAGGCGCTTAGGGCGGGTGACCTTTCGGGCGTCTGCAGCGCCGCGTCCAACTGCCTCGAGCTTGTGACTTCACCCCGTTTTCCCGCGATTTCGGCCTGTGAGAAGATACTGGAATCGCATGGCGCGCGGCTGGCCATGATGAGCGGGTCCGGACCCACGGTCTTCGGGATTTTCGACGACAGATCCCGCGCCGAAGAGGCCGCAGATTCGCTTGGAAACGTATATCCCGAATATTTCATACACGTAGGAGAGCCTTATTTCCCATGAGCCGAATTGAAGACGCTATAATTGCATTTCTCTCCACCGGCCAGGGACAGGCAGTCGCGGTCTGTTTAGGGGTGGCTGTATTTTTGTTCGCTCTGATTTTCATGGGCGTAAGGCACTCCGACGAGGACGACTACGAGGAGGAAGAGGAGACCGTCGAGGACAGGCGCGTTAGCGACGAGGACTACGAGAGGCGGCAGAGGTCCATCATGACCGTGATGACGATGGGGGGCATAACCCTGACCGTAGTGGCCGTTATGATGGCATATCCTTCGGTCTACTCCTATCTCCACGCGCGGGCCGTCTACAGCCAGACCAAAAGCTCCTATACGCAGGATATTTCGGCCTCGGTCGATTCCGAGGGGGAGCGGGAGATTACCGGAGAGGTCAGCGAGTACCATTCGGTGGACGTCGACAGCGCGCCCTCGTGGATGACGCTCGACGTGGACTTTGAGTCCCTCGTTCAGGAGAACTCCGACATCATCGGCTGGCTCGTGGTGGACGGGATCGATATCATTAACTACCCGATTGTGCAGGCGGACGACGACTCGTACTACCTGACGCACAGCTTCACCGGCGAAGAGAATTCCTCGGGCGCCATCTTCCTGGCAGCCGGATCCTCGCCCGACTTCATCGACGCGTACTCGATCATATACGGACACAACATGAAGGACGGTTCGATGTTCGGTTCGCTCAAGAAGTTCGAGAGGGAGGAGAGCTCCTTCGACGTAAGGGCGACAGGGTTCACCATCTACACCGCCGGGCACGCGTACAGGTACAGGATTTTCTCGTATTGCACGCTCAAGAGCGACGACGAGATATACTCGCTCGGGTTCACCAACGGGACCGACGAGTTCTCGGACCTGGTGGACAGGCTGTTTTCGGCGTCCGAGAGGTACGTGGACCTTTCTCCCGACACGAACAGCAGGATAGTCACATTGTCGACCTGTTCGTACTCGGACAGCGTAAGATTCACGGTTCACGGCATGTTGATGGAGGTCTATGATTACTAAGGATGACGACATAAAAACGAAGGTCTGGGTTTTCGTCGCCCTCGCAGGGGGGCGCGGAGACCTGGGCACGGAGGAACAGGGGGCGCTCTCGAGGCGGCTTTTGTTTTATGGGGCGAAGGAGGCCTTCGGCGAGGAGATATGCGCGGACGATCTGGTGAAGACCCCGCAGGGCCGGCCCCAAATCCGGGGAGGGGGGCTTCGCGTGTCCATATCGCACTGCGGCTACGGGGCGGCGGTGAGCCTTTCACGCGGCGTCGACTGCGGCGTGGACATCGAGGGACCCAGAAAGATCAAGGCGTCCACAGCGAAACGCGTCTTCGGCGACAATGAGAGGGCCGGGATTCTCTCGGCGCTCGAGAGAGCGGGCGGCGACGAGAGTGATTCGGATTATGTAAACCTGTTCCTGCGCGCCTGGACCGTCAGAGAGGCTGCGGCGAAGATGGAGGGCCGGGGCCTGAGCAGGGATATTCTGGAGAGGGATATCGCGGAGTTTTCGCCGGATTGCACCGCCACGCGGGAGCAGGGCGAGGGCGTGGTGGTGTCGTGCGTTGCCGAGGAGTCCTGCGAATTCGAGTTTGTAAAGATTGGAGAAGACGCCCTTAAATAAGCGACACGATATGGAAAGTCGCGCGGTTTTCTGTTATCATAGTAGGGCTGACCCCGGTCGGCGGACTAACGTTTTATTTTAGATTTTAGAATTGCCCGACAGTCGGGAAGATTAAGGAGATACTATAATGGCTGATGATTTTAGGAGTCGCATCTTCGAGATGATGGACCACATGGAGAAAAACGGCAGCAGGATGACTCGCATGGTCGACGGCGAGGAAATCGAGGCTCAGACCGCCGACGAGCAGATGGCCGTATTCATGCTTCAGAAGGAAGAGGAGAAGCAGAGGGCCTTCGAGGAGGCGCAGGCCGAAAAGATCCGCGAGGATAAGGAGAAGGCCGAGGAGGCAGCCAGGATTAAGAAGGAGCAGAAGGCTCAGAAGGAGAAGGAGACCGGCATCAAGGCCGCGAACCTCTGGGGCGGACGCTTCAGCAGTCCCACCGACCAGAAGGTATACGACTTCAACGCGTCTATCCGCTTCGATAAGAGGCTCATCGAGCAGGATCTTATGGGATCTATGGCCCATGCGGGCATGCTCGGCAAGGTCGGCGTCCTCACCAAGGAGGAGTCGGATTCTATCGTTCATGCGCTCGGCGACATGGAGAACGAGTACAGGGAGGGCACCCTCGAGATTACCGACGAGTACGAGGACATTCACAGCTTCACCGAGGCCAAGCTCACCGAGAGGCTCGGCGACACGGGCAAGAAGGTCCACACCGGACGAAGCCGAAACGATCAGGTGGCACTGGACATGAGGATGTACATCCGCGGAGAGGTGCTCAGCACGGACTCCCTCGTGCGGAATTTGCTAGAGGAGCTCGTGGCTCTCATGGAAGAGCATATCGACTCCATTATGCCCGGATTCACGCACCTTCAGAAGGCGCAGCCCACCACTCTGGCTCACCACCTGGGCGCTTACTTCGAGATGTTTAAGAGGGACAGGTCAAGGCTCTGCGACCTCTTTCACAGGATGAATTACTGCCCGCTCGGATCGGGCGCTTTCGCCGGCACCACGTATCCTCTGGACAGAGACTACACGGCGGAGCTCCTCGGATTCTTCGGACCCACGGCCAACTCCATGGACGGCGTTTCCGACAGGGACTACCTCATCGACTTTTTGAGTGCTTTGAGCGAGATTATGATGCACCTCTCACGCTTCAGCGAGGAGGTTATCATATGGAACACCGACGAGTACAAGTTCATCGAGATTGACGACGCGTACAGCACGGGCTCGTCCATCATGCCCCAGAAGAAGAACCCCGACATCGCGGAGCTGATTCGCGGCAAGACGGGCAGGGTGTACGGAGCGCTTATGAGCATGCTCACCACCATGAAGGGACTCCCCCTTGCATATAACAAGGACATGCAGGAGGACAAGGAGGTGGCATTCGACGCCATCGATACCGTAAAGATGTGCCTCGATCTCTTCACCGAGATGATCTCCACGTGCACGTTTAATAAGGAGAGGATGTCCGACTCCGCGCGCCACGGATTTACCAACGCCACCGACGTGGCGGATTACCTGGTCGGAAAGGGCGTGCCCTTCAGGGATGCGCACGGCATCTCCGGCAGACTGGTCCTCTACGGTATCGAGAAGAAGAAGGCTCTTGACGAGTTCACACTCGAGGAGTTCAAGGCTCAGAGCGACGTCATCGAGGATGATATTTATGATGCAATTTCGGTATCAACATGTGTCAATAAAAGACTAACCGCGGGAGCTCCCGGACACGATGCCATGGAGGTCGAAATATCCCTTTGTAAAGCCTATCTTGCACGCGATTGGCAAGAGGAAATCGGAATTGTCGACAATAATTAAATGAAGAATTTCATATTGTTTTTTCCATATTTGTGAGTTAAGATATTCTTGTTATTCTCAAAAGAGAGTAGAAGATGTAGTGTTAAACTGTTTAGAGAGGATTTAGGAAATGAGTGATAAGTTACAGGTAGCCGTATTAGGCGGTACGGGAATGGTTGGCCAGAGATTTGTCAGTCTCCTTGAGAACCATCCCTGGTTTGAGGTAAAAGTAATAGCAGCCAGCTCCAGGAGTGCCGGTAAGACCTACGAAGAGGCCATCGGCGACAGGTGGAAGATTGAGAATCCCCTGCCCGAGAGCGTAAAGAACATCGTGGTTAAGGATCTTCACAACATCGACGAAGTGGCTTCTGAGGTGGATTTCTGCTTCAGCGCGGTCGATATGAAGGCCGATGAGATTCGCGAGTTCGAGGATTCCTATGCACGTACCGAGACACCTGTAGTTTCCAATAACAGCGCTCACCGTTGGACTCCCGACGTACCCATGGTCGTACCCGAGATCAACCCCGAGCACTACGAGATTATCCCTTACCAGAGGAAGAGACTGGGCACTACTAAGGGATTCGTCGCAGTTAAGCCCAACTGCTCCATCCAGACCTATACTCCCGAGCTTCATGCCCTTAAGGAATTCGGCATAAAGCGCGTGGTAGTCAGCACATATCAGGCTATTTCCGGCGCCGGTAAGACCTTTAAGGAGTGGCCGGAGATGGAAGGAAATATCATTCCCTACATCGGCGGAGAGGAAGCGAAGAGCGAGAAGGAGCCCCTGAGGCTCTGGGGTAAGATCGAGAACGGCGTTATCGTTCCCGCCGAAGGACCCATCATCACCGCTCAGTGCATCAGGGTTCCGGTTCTCAACGGACACACCGCTTCCGTTTTCGTTGATTTCGACAAGAAACCTTCCAAGGAGGAGATTATCGAGAAGTGGACTTCTTTCGAGGGCATGCCCCAGAAGGAGAACCTTCCCAGCGCTCCCAAGCCCTTTATCCGTTATTTCGAAGAGGATGACAGGCCTCAGGTCAGGCTGGATGTGGACTATGAGGACGGCATGGGCGTTACCTGCGGTCGCCTCAGAGAGGACACCATCTTCGATTATAAGTTCGTGGGCCTTGCTCATAACACCAAGAGAGGCGCAGCCGGCGGAGCCGTGCTCAGTGCCGAGGCGTTGAAGGCCATGGGTTATATCGAAAAGAAATAATAGGATTTGGAAGGAATATTATCGTGATCGGAGTACATTCGAAAGAAAGAAAATTCAAAGATACCGTTGTTTCAGGAAAAAACGGTTTTGCCATTCTTTATGGCAGAAGGGGATGCGAGAGAGCAGCCCTTATGACATCATTTGCTACGGGCACAAACAGTATTTATTATTGCGCAGCGTCTGCTTCCGACGTTAAGCAGCAGGAGCTTTTCGGCAAGGTGGTTATGGAGAGGTATTCGCTTCTCCATGAGCCGGCCGACTATGCCGACGCTTTTTCCATGATAGAGCTTCGCGAGAGCGCAGACCTCCTTATCGCCATCGATAAGGCTGAAAACATCCTCAAGAAGGACAGCGTCTTCCTTGAGTCTCTTTGCGCGTTTATTTCCAAGTGCAAGATTAAGGTTCACGTCTTCTTCGCAACGGAGGATGTGCCTTTTGTGACCGGAGATTTCCTCAAGCTGGTGGCCGGTCATAAGGACCTTTACCTCGGCGAGTGCCGCATCGAGGAGCTTACCTTCCTCGAGATGGTAAGGCTCTTCTCCAATAAGCCTACCAGGGAAATTATCCAGATGTACGGTATCACCGGCGGAGTACCCGATTACCTTCCCTGCTGGAATCCCAAGCTTTCGCTGAAGGATAATATCATCCGGAGCGTATTGTCCCCGAGGGGATATCTCTTCAATGAGGCGGAGGAGTTCCTCCACACCCAGCTCAGGGAGACATCCGTTTACGAGACTATATTGAGCACCCTTGCGAGTGGTGTCAATAAGCTTAACGATATCTATAAGGCTACGGGATTTTCCCGCGCCAAGATCTCCGTATATATGAAGAATCTCGCTGCGTTCGGCGTGGCCAGCAAGCAGGATTCCTTCGAGACAGGCGGATGGGAGAACGCCAAGAAGGGAATGTATGTCATAAACGACACCTTCCTTCACTTCTGGTTCACCTTCGTATATCCGCATCAGAGCGAGCTGCATATCCTGCCGCCCGCCACATTCTATGAGAGATACATCGAGCCCGACCTGGACTACTACATGGACGAGTACTTCGTCAAGGTATGCAGGGAGTACCTCGAGCTCCTCGAGCAGGCAGAGTCCCTTCCCATTGTTACGGCTAAGGAGGGCACCTGGATTGGAAAGAACGGCCGCATCGACATCATCCTCCAGAACGACATTCGCGAGAACGTCGTGGGATACTGCAGCTGGTCGGACCGCCACATGAGCCTGGCACATCTCGAGCATCTGAATAACAGCATGGAACAGGCCAGGGTTAAGGCCGTGAAGCGCTACATGTTCTCTTCGGGAGTCTTTGACGACGACCTGAAGGCGGTAGCCGCCGATGACCCTACTCTGGAACTGGTGGACATGAACGAACTCTGATGACTGCGGGTCTGTGCTATGGGTAAGAATCTGTTTATAGCCGAAAAGCCCAGCGTAGGGCAGGCTTTCGCCGCGGCCATGAAGGTTCCCATGCAGAAGAGAGACGGTTACCTGGAGGGGGAAAAGGCCATTATCACCTGGTGCTATGGGCATCTGGTGACGATGAGTTACCCCGAAGAGTACGACCCTTCCCTTAAGAAATGGAATCTTTCGACCCTTCCCTTTTTGCCGGAGAAGTTCAAGTACGAGGTGATAAAGGGCAGCGGAGCCAAACAGTTTGAGACCGTAAAGCGCCTTCTCACCAGGGAGGACGTTACGGGTATCTATGTCTGCACCGACTCGGGACGGGAGGGAGAGTATATCTACCGCCTGGTGGATGAGATGGCCGGCGTGTCTCCGGATAAGGAGAAGCGCCGCGTGTGGATCGACTCCCAGACCGATGAGGAGATAATCCGGGGAATAAAGGAGGCCAGGCCCCTTTCGGATTATGACAACCTCTCGGATGCAGCGTATCTTAGAGCCAAAGAAGACTATCTCATGGGGATTAACTTCTCCCGTCTTCTCACACTTAAATACGGCAGGTCCATTTCCAACTTCGAAAACACCCGTTACACCGTCATCGCCGTAGGAAGGGTTATGACGTGCGTGCTGGGGCTGGTTGTCCGGAGGGAGAGGCAGATAAGGGAGTTCGTAAAGACGCCCTTCTACCGCGTTGCCTGCCAAATAGACGAGCTGGGAGCCAAGGGTGAGTGGAGAAACTACGATGGTTCCCGCTTTTTCGCATCTCCGGACCTCTACAAGGACAGCGGCTTTCTGAAGAAGGAGACTGCGCTCGAGTGCGTGGATCAGGTGGCTCCGGGACTCCGGAATCCCTCGGGTGAGAATCCCGATGAGGCCAACGGCGAGGTTAAGGCGAAGGTCGTCAGCATCTCGCGCAAGAGCGAGAAGAAGAAGCCCCCACTCCTGTACAATCTGGCCGAGCTCCAGAACGAGTGCTCCAAGAGGTTTAAGATAAGCCCCGACGAGACCCTTAAGAGGGTGCAGGAGCTATACGAGAAGAAACTTGTTACATATCCTCGAACCGACGCCCGCGTGCTTTCCACTGCGGTGGCGAAGGAAATCGAGAAGAACATATCAGGGCTTTGCGCCTTTACGCCGCTCGCGGAATACGCGGGACACATCCTCGAAAACGGGCTGTACAAGGACATCGCGAAGACCCAGTACGTAAACGATAAGAAGATTACCGACCACTATGCCCTGATTCCCACCGGGAAGGGCGTTTCGCAGGTTCCCCGACTCTCGCAGGGGCTCTATCAGGTATACGAGCTCATCTGCCGCAGGTTCCTGTCCATATTCTATCCGCCCGCCGTGTTCAGGAAGGTCTCCCTTACCGTAGAGGCTCAGGGAGAGCGGTTCGTCTCTAACTTTAAGGTGACAGAGGACGAGGGCTACCTGGTGGTGGCTCCCCCCTCCGGAAAGGGTAAGAATGCGGCGAAGAACGGGCAGCAGAAGGACGATTCTGCGGGCGATGATTCGCACGAGGATTCCGACGAGGAGGTGAGCGCCTCTGAAGATATGCTCAAGGTCCTTTCGGGCCTTCGCAAGGGATCGGAGGTAACGTTTACATCGGTTTACATAAAAGAGGGCGAGACCAA
Source organism: Eubacterium sp. (assembly GCA_024681495.1). Taxonomy (GTDB): domain Bacteria; phylum Bacillota; class Clostridia; order Lachnospirales; family Lachnospiraceae; genus RUG14243. The sequence goes on from JAILAS010000193.1 coordinate 9,525, forward strand.
GCCTCCCAAGCGGTATACGTCGGGATCGATGATACTGGCGATGGAGAATGCCGGTCAGCTCATAGAGGACGAGGAGCTTCGAAGCCAGATAAAGGGCGCAGGCATAGGTACCAGCGCTACCAGGGCTGAGATTTTGAATAAGCTCGTCGCCAAGAAATATATAAATCTTAACAAGAAGACTCAGGTACTGACGCCGCGATTGCTCGGTGAGATGATATATGACGTCGTCGATTCTTCCATAAGGCAGCTCCTCAACCCGGAGCTCACGGCCAGCTGGGAGAAGGGGCTCTCTATGGTGGAGCAGGGTGATGTTACCACCGGGGAATACATGGAGAAGCTCGAAAAATACATCCGCGGATACACCGACATGGTCAAGCAGAACGACTACTCGGGATTTCTTCGGGGGAAGTTCAACGAGGCGGCCAGGTACTATAAGTGAGGTAGAATGAATTGAGACCATTGGAAGAAGTTCGCGAATACTTCAGCGAAGACAAATATGCGACCGCCACTACCGGCATTGTGATAGAGGAGGCCTCCGAGGGATACGCCAGGGTCTCGCTTAAGCTCGACGAACGCCATAAGAACGCCATGGGTGCTGTTATGGGCGCCGTGTACTTTACCATGGCTGACTTCGCGTTTGCCGTGGCTACGAATGCATCCGAGGCGGAGGCGTCCACGGTTACGCTCGACAGCTCCGTGCGATTCGTCAGCTCGCCCCGGACCGACACATTGTTTGCCGAGGCGAAGGTGGTGAAGGACGGAAAAAGCGTCAGCTTCTGCGAAATAAAGGTGACCGACGAAAGCGGCAGGGACGTCTGCCTGGTTTCGAGCACCGGCTACAAGGTTAAATAGAGGACGGCCAGGCGTTTGCCGAGCCCGATTGTATAAAGGATTGAATGCTTCGGGGATTCCCGGAGCCGTACCAGAAGGAAGGAGATTTCTAACATGAAACAGCTTATGCTGGGTAATAAGGCTGCCGCGCGTGGCCTTTACGAAGCGGGAGTTTCGTTCGTTTCCAGTTACCCCGGAACTCCCAGTACCGAGATTACCGAAGAGGCGGTAAAGTACGACGAGATTTATTGTGAGTGGGCGCCCAACGAGAAGGTGGCCATGGAGGCGGCGTTCGGCGCCTGTCTGGCCGGCGCGAGGTCCTTCTGCGGCATGAAGCACGTGGGACTCAACGTGGCCGCAGACCCTCTCTACACCATGTCCTACACCGGAGTTAACGCCGGAATGGTAATCGGAGTGGCGGACGACGCGGGCATGCACTCGTCCCAGAACGAGCAGGACTCACGCCATCACGCCATCGCATCGAAGGTCCCCATGCTCGAGCCCTCCGACGCGGCAGAGGCCAGGGAGTTCGCCATCGCGGCTTACGATATCTCCGAGGAGTACGACACTCCCGTCATCCTTAAGATGTGCACGAGGGTTTCGCACTGTCAGTCGGTCGTTGAGCCCGGCGACAGAACCGAGCACTCGAAGACCTATGAGAAGAACATCGCTAAGAACGTTATGACGCCCGCCAACGCCATAAGGCGTCATCCCTTCGTGGAGGAGCGCACCAGAAAGCTCGTCGAATTCGCAGAGTCATGTCCGTTCAACCGTGTGGAGTGGGGAGATAAGAAGATTGGTATCATCTGCGATTCCACCTCCTATCACTACGTGAAGGAGGTCTTCGGAGAGGGTGCATCGGTCCTTAAGATAGGACTCGTAAATCCCCTTCCCGAGAAGCTGATAAAGGACTTCGCCGCCGGAGTGGAGAAGCTCTACGTGGTCGAGGAGCTCGACCCCATCATCGAGAATCACTGCCGCGTACTCGGACTCGATCCCTGCGGAAAGGCAGCGCTTCCTCTGCTTGGAGAGTTCTCGCAGAACGTGGTCAGGGAGGCCTTCGGCAAGGAGGTTCCCGAGGGACTTTCCATCGACGAGGACATTCCCGTCCGTCCGCCCGCAATGTGCGCCGGATGTCCCCACAGGGGCCTGTTCTACTCGCTCGTTAAGAACAAGTGCACCGTGCTCGGAGACATCGGATGCTACACGCTCGCAGCGGGTGCGCCGCTCAATGCCATCGAGACCACATTGTGCATGGGTGCGTCGGTATCGTCCGTCCACGGCTTCAACAAGGTCGGCGGAGAGGACAGCGAGAAGCACACGGTAGGCGTATTGGGCGACTCCACCTTCATGCATTCGGGCATGACGGGACTCGCCAACATCGCATACAACCAGTCTAACTCGACAGTTGTCATCCTCGACAACTCGATTACCGGAATGACGGGTCACCAGCAGAACCCGACCACCGGATACAACATCAAGGGAGATCCCGCCGGGAAGGTAGACCTCGAGGCGCTTATCCGTGCCATGGGCATAAACCGCGTTGCAGTGGTTGATCCCTACGATCTCGAAGAGACCGATAAGGCCATAAAGGAGGAGCTGGCGGCCGAGGAGCCTTCGGTTATCATCTCCAGAAGACCCTGTGCTCTGCTCAAGTATGTGAAGCACGAGAAGCCGCTTTATGTAAACCCCGATAAGTGCATGAAGTGCAAGGCTTGCATGAAGATAGGATGCCCCGCCCTTTCCTTCAAGGAGACGGCAGTGGTAGATCCCACCCAGTGCGTGGGCTGCGGAGTATGTTCTCAGCTGTGCAAGTTCGATGCCTTTGAAGAGACAGGGAAAGGAGCGGAATAATGGAGACCAAGAATGTAATGATAGTGGGAGTCGGAGGACAGGGTTCGCTGCTCGCCAGCAAGCTCCTGGGACAGCTCCTTCTCACCAAGGGAATAGACGTTAAGGTATCTGAGGTTCACGGAATGAGCCAGAGGGGCGGAAGCGTGGAGACCTACGTTCGCTTCGGCGACAAGGTGTATTCGCCCATCATCGACAAGGGCGAGGCGGACTTCATCGTCTCCTTCGAGCTGCTCGAGGCGGCCAGATATCTGCCCTACCTCAAGAAGGGCGGCGTAATTGTAACCAACACGCAGCAGATTGACCCCATGCCCGTAGTCACGGGCGCGGCCGAGTATCCTTCGGACCTCGTTAAGAAGATGGAGGATGCGGGCGCCAAGGTGGATGCGCTCGACTGCCTTTCCCTCGCGGAAGAGGCCGGCACTTCCAAGGCGGTTAACCTCGTGCTCATGGGCAGGCTTTCCCACTACTTCGAGTTTTCGAACGACGAGTGGATGAAGGCGATAGAGGATTGTGTCCCCGAGAAGTTCTTAAGCGCCAATAAGAAGGCGTTCGAGCTGGGTGCAAATAAATAGTAATTATCAAAGAGAGTAAAAGGAGGGTACCCAATTGGCAGCAGCAAAACAGATTTACTTCCAGAAGAAGTATGAGTGCATGGGACGCGAGGAGATGAAGAAGCTCCAGAGCGAGAAGCTCGTGGCTCAGGTGAAAAGAGTTTATGAAAACGTCCCCTATTATAAGGCGAAGATGATGGAGGACGGAGTGACTCCCGATGACATCAAGTCCATCGACGACCTCTACAAGCTTCCCTTCCTTTCCAAGGCGGACCTTAGGGAGGCGTACCCTTACGGCCTGCTCGCGAAGCCCCTCAAGGAGTGCGTGAGAATCCACTCCACCTCCGGAACCACCGGAAAGAGGGTCATCGCCTTCTACACCCAGAACGACATCGACCTCTGGGAGGACTGCTGCGCCAGGGCGCTCTGCGCCGCAGGCTGCACGGACGAGGACGTGGTTCAGGTGTCCTACGGATACGGACTCTTTACCGGAGGCCTCGGACCCCACGGTGCCAGCCACAAGGTCGGCTCCCTTACGGTGCCTACCAGCTCCGGTAATACAGAGCGTCAGATCATGTTCATAAAGGATCTTTCCGCCACCATTCTCTGCTGCACGCCCAGCTACGCGGCTTACCTGGCAGAGTCCATGAAGGAGCTCGGCATGACTCCGGACGACATCCCCCTCAAGGCCGGTATCTTCGGTGCCGAGGCGTGGAGCGAGGAGATGCGTCACGACATTGAGCAGACCATGGGAATTAAGGCATACGATATCTACGGACTCACCGAGCTCTCAGGCCCGGGCGTGTCCTTCGAGTGCTCTGAGCAGAGCGGAATGCACGTCAACGAGGATCACTTCGTGGCTGAGATCATCGATCCCGAAACGGGAGAGGTGCTCCCCGAGGGAGAGGAAGGCGAGCTCGTGTTTACGGCCCTCGACAAGGAGGCGTTCCCCATGATTCGCTACAGGACCAGGGATATCTGCACCCTCTCCAGGAAGAAGTGCTCCTGCGGCAGGACACTCGTGAAGATGGCCAAGCCCAAGGGACGTACGGACGACATGCTCATCGTAAAGGGAGTAAACGTGTTCCCGTCACAGATAGAGACCGTGCTGCTTAACAACGGCTATCCCGCGAACTACCAGATCGTCGTCGACAGAAAGTTCAACACCGACAGCATCGACGTTCAGGTGGAGATGACGCCCGAGATGTTCACCGACAATGTGGGTGAGATCGAGAGTCGTCAGAAGGCGCTGGTTACCGATCTTAAGACCATGCTGGGAATCAAGGTCAACGTATCTCTCGTGGCGCCCAAGACCATTGAGCGCAGCGAGGGCAAGGCCAAGAGAGTCATAGATAAGAGAAAAATCTGATAGGAGGGGTTTAAAATGAGTGTAAAACAGATTTCGGTATTTTTGGAGAACCGCCCGGGTACCCTCGAGGAGATGACTGAGTCCCTCGCGAAGAACAACCTTAACATCAGGGCCATGTCGCTGGCCGAGACTAAGGACTTCGGAATCGCCCGCCTCATCTGCGACGACGAGTTCGAGGCGTCCAACGCCCTCAAGGAGGCCGGCTTCATCAGCTCGCTCACTTCCGTGCTTGCGGTCGAGATCTCCGATGAGATCGGTGCTCTCTCGAAGACGCTTAAGCTTTTCGCCGAGGGCAACATCAACATCGAGTACATGTATGCGTTCAGGGAGGTTCATGAGAAGGGCTACGCCTGCATGATCTTCCGCGTGAACGACGTAAAGGCGGCAGAGAACTTCCTGACCGGCAAGGGCGTTAAGCTCCTCGACCAGGAGGAACTGGCTCACGCATCGAGGTAGTTAAATTGAGTAATATAAAAATATGTGATCTTTTCGATTTGAACGAGACCATAGCGGGAGAGTATCTCTCCCGTTATGAGTACCCCTGGGAAGCCTTGAAGGGCATCTCCGAATTCATCATGGAGCTCGGAGAGACTCTCGACGAGGATGTGTACTACAGGAGGGGAGAGAACATCTGGATCGCCAGGTCGGCGACAGTGGCTCCGACGGCGGCCCTGAACGGACCGCTCATCATCGACGAGGGCGCACAGATCCGGCATTGCGCATTCATAAGGGGAAGCGCCATTGTCGGCAAAAATTCCGTAGTGGGCAATTCCACCGAGCTTAAGAACGTCATATTGTTCAACAATGTGGAAGCCCCGCACTACAACTACGTCGGGGACTCCATCCTGGGATTCCACGCTCACATGGGCGCGGGCTCCATCACGTCGAACATCAAGGCTGACAGGAAGAACATCGTGGTGAAAGACGGCGATAACGCTATAGAAACGGGGCTCCGTAAGATCGGCGCCATGCTCGGGGACTACGCCGAGATAGGGTGCAATGCGGTGCTCAATCCCGGCAGTATCGTGGGCGCGCACTCGAACGTCTACCCGACTACCATGATAAAGGGAATCGTACCGGAGAATTCCATCGTGAAGAATACCGGCGAGATAGTTGAGAAAAACTAGATATCGGACTCGAGAACAACCCGGTTTCGGCCGTGTCCTTTCGCATAGTAGAGGGCGCGGTCGACTTTTTTTATGGTGTCGTGGTAGTCTTCGCCGCAGTACTCGCTTACTCCGATGGAGACTGTGATGGGACAGACGCCGGTGTCGGAGGACTCGACGGTCTTTCTGATTTCCTCGGCCTTGGTGAGTCCGAACTCGACGGATGCGTCCATCAAAAATACCACGAACTCCTCGCCGCCCCAGCGGATGACGTAGTCGGAGCTTCTGACGGATTTTTTAATCTGATCGCTCAGAAAGCGCAGCATCTTATCGCCCGCCTCGTGTCCGAAGGTATCGTTTACGTTCTTGAACTTGTCCAGGTCTATCATGAGGACGACCACGCCGCTGACGTGGGAAGTCACCGTATTCTCGTCATCAATAATCTCCGACAATATGTTTCTGTTGAAGACTCCGGTGAGCTGATCGGTCACGGAGTCCTTTTCCTTTTGCTTAAGAACGAGGTAGTGATCCGCGTACGATACCTGGTTGATGGCGAGCATGAGGATGCAGCCTATGTACAGGGGAGCCGCCAGAGACAGCATCATGTCGAAGGTCTCGTAGTGGATCCAGAGGTTGGATATTATTATGTTAAGGAATATGAAGCCATGTGCGATGATGTGATGCTTCAGGGGCATTGCGAAGCCTACGGCCAGAAATGCGAAGTGCATTATGATAAAGCCCTCGCGCGCGAAGTCTCTGTTGGGGAGGTACCATATGGCCCAGATGGTTGCCCACATCGCGAAGTGGGGGAACAGGTAGTATAAAAAGGTTCCCAACTTATAGCTGTGGATTCTTTTATTAAAAATGATAAGGAGTAACATGGGGATTAGGACGGAGAAACGAGGAATCAGCGTTTCCGTCGCAAATCTGCCGAAGATCTGGCAGTCGGTGACGAAGTAAAGGGTTTCCATCAGCACCGATAGGACTGCCGAGTAAAAACTTACGTATCTGTAGTAGTTGAATTTTGACTGATAGAAATCTTCAAGCTGGGACTTGTCGATTTTGAATATACGGTTCATTTTTAAGTACCAATTAAGTAGTTGTAAGCATCCGGATTCATTGTATCACGCAATGAAAGGATGCTCAATAAGGGTAAAAAAATCTCCCCGGAATTTCCGGGGAGATTCCTGTAGTTGTTTTTACATGAACAGAGTAGCGTTTCTCTGTTTTTCTTCTTCTTCCTGACGCTTCTGCATCTGCTCGCGATAGCGCTCGAGGAGCTGCTCCTTCTTGAGCTCTATGGAAGACTTGCCCATGTCGGCGTCCTCGGTCCTGCTGAGGGCTGCCGTAGTGTTCTCCGCCATGATGGCGCTTGCCTTGGAAGCGTAGGAGAGGGCATTGTAATATGCTCCGTTCGCACTGCGGGCTGTGGATATTGAGCTGTATATAGCTGCGCTCGAAGATGTGTCTATGGAATCGGATGAAATCACCTGCTGTGTGTTATAGGTGGTCTGAGAAGCCAGATCGCTTATGCCATCTGCATAGTACTCGGACTCGAGATCTATGGCGGCTAAGTCGGATGCAGTGTATAAGTCGCTTCCCTTCATAACGTCGTTAGCAGCGATTTCCTGATAGTAGTCTGCCATACCGGAGTATGCGGCGTCGGCTACGTTCGACTTCGCCTGGCTCATTGCATAATTTCTCTGCTTAGCCTGCTCCTGGCGAATCTGTGCCTCCATCTTTTCGGCCTTTGCGAGGCCCGCGGGATCGTCAGCTGCGGAGTTTATCTTCTTGCCGCTGGCGAGTTCCCTGTAGTATTTGGCTGTGTTACTCTGTGCGTAACTGTTAATTGATGATATGCTCATGAACGACCTCCTTTTCGTATAGAGATAACTTTCATCTCTACCATGCACATATACGTCAGATATGAAAAAAGACGAGCTTCCATGCCTCGTCCAAATTACCTAGGAATGCAACTGGCTGCCATTTGAGGCCCTATAGCTTTGCGTCACAGGATTTCTCCTGCTTTGCCCATATCTGCTTGTAACCAAATTATAACAACCCTTGCAAATATAGTCAATAAGAGGAATGTTAAATCTTTGTGAAAACATAATCTAAAAAAATATCAAAAAAATCCAATTAATTTTAATCTAGGTGTTAACAAATATCAAAAAATATGATAATATTATCCTCGTGCAAAAACAATTTTAATGGAAAGGCTGATTTATCATGAAAAACTACGAGAAATACGAAGTTCAGTATTTTATGCCTCCCGAGCCCACTTATGACTGGGTGAAGCAGGATCACATCACCAAGGCACCCATCTGGTGCAGCGTTGACCTTAGAGACGGAAATCAGGCTCTGATCGAGCCGATGAGTCTGGAGGAAAAGCTGAACTTCTTCGAGATGCTGGTCGATGTCGGATTCAAGGAAATCGAGGTGGGATTCCCCGCAGCTTCGGAGACCGAGTACAATTTCATGCGCGCGCTCATCGACAGGGACATGATTCCCGACGACGTTACCGTTCAGGTGCTGACCCAGTCCAGAGAGCATATTATTAAGAAGACCTTCGAGGCGGTTAAGGGAGCTCCCCATGCTGTTATTCACCTCTATAATTCCACATCCGTGGCCCAGAGGGAGCAGGTGTTTAAGAAGAGCAAAAAAGAGATTAAGAAGATCGCCGTGGACGGAGCCAAGCTCCTTTTGAAGCTCGCCAACGAGACCGATGGTAACTTCTCCTTCGAGTACAGCCCCGAGAGCTTCCCGGGCACCGAGGTGGATTACGCCGTTGAGGTGTGTAACGCCGTGCTCGATGTCTGGAAGCCCGTGAAGAGTAACAAGGTCATAATCAATATTCCCACGACTGTTGAGAATGCCATGCCGCACGTATTTGCCACCCAGGTGGAGTACATAAACAAGCATCTTAAGTACAGGGAGGCCGTTACACTCTCGCTTCATCCCCATAATGACAGGGGATGCGGCGTATCCGACGCGGAGCTGGGCCTTCTGGCCGGAGCCGACAGGATCGAGGGAACCCTCTTCGGAAACGGAGAGCGCACCGGTAACGTCGACATTGTCACCCTGGCCATGAATATGTTCACCCACGGAGTGGACCCCCTGCTCGACTTCGCGGACATCCCCTCTATCCGACAGAGATACGAGGAGTACACCAGGATGGAAGTGCCCGACAGGCAGCCGTATGCGGGAGACCTGGTCTTCACCGCGTTCTCGGGTTCCCATCAGGACGCTATCTCCAAGGGCATGACCTACAGGAAGGAGAACGCCATCGACAAGTGGACCGTTCCCTACCTTCCCGTCGACCCCATGGACGTGGGCCGTACCTACGATGCAGACGTAATAAGGATCAACAGCCAGTCCGGAAAGGGCGGCGTTTCATTCATACTGAAGCATAACTTCGGCATCTCTATGCCCAAGAAGATGAGCGAGCAGGTCAGCTACCTAATGAAGGACGTTTCGGACCACCGTCATCAGGAGCTTACGCCGAAGGCGGTATACGAGATTTTCGAGGACAGATACGTGCACTATAGCCCGTACTTCACCCTTCCCGAGTGCCACTTCAAGCAGGAGGAGGGAATCCTCGCCCAGGCCGAGATAAGGAACGAGGCCGACGGCGCCAGCCAGATCATAGAGGCCTCCGGAAACGGCCGCCTCGATGCGGTTTCTAACGCCATTAAGCAGTTCTTCGGAATCAGCTACGAGCTGGTGGGCTACGAGGAGCACGCCCTCTCCAGAAGGTCGTCCTCCAAGGCCATGGCTTATGTGGGAATCTCGTCCAACGGCAAGACCGAGTGGGGATGCGGCATCGACGAGGATATCATCAAGGCGTCCATAAACGCGCTCGTCGTTGCGGTGAATAAGCTCGACTCCGTGAGGAACAATTCCTCCGACGGCGACGACAGGATGAGCGGGATTACCGAGTTCATCCGCGGCAACTACAAGAACGTTACGCTCGACTCCCTTTCCGAGAAGTTCAAGCTCACCAAGCCCTACATCTCCAAGTACATCAAGGAGAGCTCGGGCAGGACGTTCAGCGACATCGTCAAGGAGGTGCGCCTCGAGAAGAGCAAGTTCCTTCTAAAGACGACCTCCATGAGTGTGGAGGGCATATCCGAGGCCGTCGGCTACGCCAACGTGGAACACTTCATAAGGCTGTTTAAGAAGAGATACGGCGATACTCCCATGCAGTACCGCTCCAGAGAGAAATAATTGACCGGGCACCTGTAGTTTCATTGACACGGGTGCCCTTGTCATTTAAACTAATATTTATGAGAGAGAATACAGAAATCACCGCTACAACCAAAGGCCTGTGCGTCATCGGGTCCCCGATTTCACACAGCATTTCCCCGGCTATGCACAACGAGGCCATTAAGGCCCTCGGTATCGACTATGTGTATACCGCATTTGACATTCCGGAAGATAAAATCGAGATGGCCATAAGATCCCTGAAAATCCTCGGATTTGCGGGGTGCAATGTGACCATGCCCGGCAAGCTCGTGGCAGCTAAGATCGCCGACGAGAGGACTCCCATGGTGGAACTCTGCGAGGCGGCTAACACCATAACCTTCAGGGACGGGAAAATCTGCGCCGACTCTACGGACGGCGTCGGTTTTATGTTAACCGCCCGGAGGCACGGGGCTGACCCGGTCGGGAAGCGACTGGTGGTGCTCGGAGCCGGAGGCGCGGCCAAGGCTGTCATCGCCCAGGCTGCCCTGGACGGCGTGGCGCAGATCGACATATTCAGGAGGGCCGGAGAGGCCTTTAGGGGCACGGAGGAGTTCGCGGACCGCGTTATGGCTGCCTCCGATTGTCGGATTCGGGTTATCGACCTCGCCGATGAGCAGGCGCTCAGGGAGAGCCTTGCGGGTGCGTGCGCGCTTGTCAACGGCACCAGCGTCGGCATGGAGCCGCATCCGGAGGGGTGCCTTATTCCCGATGCATCCTTCCTTCACGAGGGGCTCTTCGTCTGTGATTTGGTGTATCACCCGGTTATGACGAGACTCCTTACCATGGCTAAGGAAAGCGGTTGTGAGATTGCCACCGGCAAGAGTGTTTTATTGTTCCAGGGGGCGGCCTCGTTCGAGCAGTTTACAGGGCATAAGATGCCGGTGGACCGCGTGATTGACGTCGTTTTCGACGGAGAGGTTTAGGAGAGAAGTATGATAATCAGAGGACGAAAAATCGGGGATGGCATGCCCCTTCTGTGCGTATCGGTGAGTGATGTCACTTCGCGCGCAATCAGAAAGAGGATAATGTATCTGGCTGACCGTGAGCTCGACGCCGTCGAGTGGCGCGCGGATAACTTTAACCTCGGAAGGGAGCAGGAGGCCACCGAGAAGATTCTGTCCATGGGAAGACACTTCCTCAGGGATAAGATCTTCATATATACGTACAGGACTGTAAACGAAGGCGGCAACGGCATAGCCACGGGACAGGATTACGAGAGGATTGTCCTCATGGCAGCATCCTCGAACTCGTGCGATTTCGTCGACTGCGAGATAAACGGGATATCCGAGCCGGGGTCTTTTATCAGGCAGATTAAGAACTACGGCTGCCGCGTTATTGCATCATGCCACGACTTCGACGGCACGCCCGATAGCGATGAGATAATGGCCGTGCTGACCCGTATGAAGGACGCCGGCGCCGACATCTGCAAGGTGGCGTACACGCCTAAGAATTCCAACGACGTGCACAGGCTGATGGAGACGGTTCAGAGGTTTAAGGTTCTAAATCCCGGAGTCCCCGTCATCGGAATTTCTATGGGAGAGCTGGGCGTGGAGAGCAGAATCTGCGGAGAGTTCTTCGGTTCATGTCTTACCTTCGCCGCCGTGGAGGATTCGGACAAGAGAAGCTCCGGCGGTTCCGCTCCCGGACAGGTGAACTACACTCAGATGGGTGAGGCTCTTCAGGCCATACACAGGGCCGCCTGCTGCGGTAAAAAGCTCTACTTTATCGGTTTTATGGGCACGGGAAAGACGTCCGTCACGAAGAAACTCTGTCGCTTTACGGGATGCGACTGGGTGGACGTCGACAGAAATATAGAGGTTTCCACCGGTAAGAACATTACCGATATATTCGACGAAGTCGGAGAGGAGGGCTTCAGGAAACTGGAGACCGGAGAGCTCCAAAAGATAGCGGACATGCCCGGGAGGCTGGTGGTCTCCTGCGGCGGCGGCGTCGTCACCAGGGAGGAAAACGTCAGGATAATGAGGGAGAGCGGTGAGATAATCCTTCTCACGGCCACGCCCGAGACGGTGTTCTCGAGGGTGTCGGGCTCTCTGTCGAGGCCCATCCTTAACGGACACATGAATATCGACTACATCCGGGAGCTCATGAGCCTTCGCGAGGAGGCGTATGAGAGGGCGGCCACCGCTGTGGTGAGAACCGACGACATGGGAGTGGAGCAGATAGCCAGGCACATAAAGAAACTGTACTTTTAACGGCGGTTCGATAACATTATTATGTAAATAGAGCTTTGCTTTTTACATATCCGTATGCTATAATGGACCGAATGCATTCGTAGTTTAATGGATAAAACATCGGATTCCGGTTCCGAAACTGCGGGTTCGATTCCTGCCGAATGCGGTTTCGGCCGGCTAAATAACCCCTCTTAATATTTTCCCGGAGGGGACTACCACTTACATTCGTTATTTAGAGAATAAGGCTGATAATTGAGGCGGCGCATGCCGCATTATGATTTGAGTATTACACCCTGAGCGCAGGGTTACTTTGATGGAGGTTTTTTAAGCTTATGAGCAACAATGACGATCGCGATATTGAAATGATAGATGTAGATAAAGCAGCAGAAGAGACTGGACGCAAGGTAAAGGGACAGGGCCCCTATCCTGCCGGCAATGTGACTCGCGGAACAGCACGCAGGAGCGCCGCACGTTCCTCCGTTTCCTCTGACGGCATCGTAGGAATCATTCAGGAGCATCTCATACTCGTTGCCGCATTGGCGGTAGCGGTGATTCTCTTCCTCGTGCTTGGAATTTCATCATGTGCGGGAGGCTCGGCTTCCGGTGACGCATCCGGAAACGCCGCCGAATCTTCTGATTATACATTTACTACCTTTGAGGTGAACGCCCACGAGGACATTAACGACCTCATGGAGACGTATTACACCGCATATGCAGAGGGTGATCTTACCGCTCTTCAGACGGTGGCCACCCCCATCAGCACTCTCGAGCAGTCGTACATCACCATGATGTCATCCTACCTCGAGTCGTATGAGGTGATTAACGTTTACACCGAGCAGGGACTCGATGAGAACTCCTATCTCGTAGCCGTTGAGACCGCTATGCACTTCGACGGTGTCGAGACTGCGGCTCCCGGAATCGAGACCTTCTACGTTCGTAAGAACGACGAGGGCAGCTACTACATCGACAACGTTTACAGCTGGTTCAATCTCTCCGGACAGGAGAACACCATAGATCAGACCATCGCTGACAGGATTACAGAGTACAAGCAGGAGGCTGACGGCGTATACCTCTTTGCCAAGGTTGACGGAGAGTATGACACGGCCCTCGCTTCAGACGCAGACCTTAACACGATGATGACAAAGACCATACCCGCAGCTCTTTCACAGTGGGTTTACAGCAGTACGGCTGATTCGGTGACCACGAATGAAACCACTGAGTCGACCGACGGCACGGATACTACTACCGAGGAGACCACCACCGAGGAGACGACCACGGAGGAGACGACCACGGAGGAGACCACCACGGAGGAGACCACCACCGAGGAGACCACCACGGAGGAGTCCACCACCGAGTCGACCACCACGACCACCACGAGCAGCAAGCCCACGGTCAACGACGACTTCGAGAAGGGCACCGAGATCTACTGCGTGGAGACGGTTGTTGTAAGGTCTAAGATGAAGAAGAAGTCCGACAGAGTGGCTACCGTTTACGGTGGCGAGTGGCTCACCGTTGTGGAGAGCTACGATAACGGCTGGACCAAGGTTAAGTACGGCAAGAAGAAGGGCTACGTTAAGACATCCGTTCTTCAGGACCAGAGCTGGTAGGCCTTGCGGGGAGATTCCCCAACGGATTATAGTGAAAATTTACGAGCCGATTCTCCCGAGGGAGGAACGGCTCGAATATTATTTGAGGGTTTTCTATGGGCGATGAAGAGCTTATCCGAATAAATAAATATTTGAGTGCGGCCGGATTCTGCTCCAGGAGGAAGGCCGACAGCCTGATAGAGGCCGGGCGGGTGACCGTGGACGGACAGACCGCGGAGGCCGGGATGAAGATTTCTCCCGGTGCTGTGGTGGCCGTGGACGGCGTCCCTGTCAAGGAGGAGGAAGAGGAGATTCTCATCGCCTTCAACAAGCCCAGGGGAATCGTCACCACCTGCGGCCACTATAAGGATAATATCATCGATTACATCAACTATCCCAAGCGGATATATCCCATCGGCCGGCTGGATAAGGACTCGACGGGACTCATATTGCTGACCAATAGGGGCGATCTGGTGAACGGAATCCTAAAGTCCGTCAACTACCACGAGAAGGAATACGTGGTGAAGGTCAATAAGGATATCGACAGGGAGTTCATTGAGAAGATGTCGTCGGGTGTGCCTATCTTAGACACCGTGACCAGGAAGTGCAAGGTGACGGCCATGGGGAAGCGCAAGTTTTCCATTATCCTCACCCAGGGGCTCAACAGGCAGATTCGCAGGATGTGCGAGTACCTCGGGTACAGGGTGGTCTCGCTCGAGAGGATCAGGATTATGAACATTGAGCTTGGCGATTTGCCCGAGGGCAGATACAGGGACGTGACGCCCGAGGAAAGCAGGGTGCTCATGGAGGCACTGAACCGAAAGCAGTGAACGTACCGGGCGGCCGGGGCGTGATTAGCCGGCCGCGAGCGAGTCTTGACTAAGGAGGAATGCATATGCCTATAAAGATTCAAAGCGATTTGCCCGCCAGGGCGATACTCGAAAAAGAGAATATCTTCGTAATGGATGAGACCAGGGCCCTACACCAGGATATAAGGCCTCTGGAGATCGGCATATTGAATCTTA
>JAILAS010000004.1 GCA_024681495.1 Eubacterium sp.
ATTCGAGTCGCGAATGGCCATCGCCGCAGCATACAGGCAGACGCTGGACATCCCCGTGGTCGGAGTGTCCGGGTCGGTCGGCAAGACATCCACCAAGGAGATGATCGCCACGGTCCTCGCTCAGAAGTTCTGCGTCCAAAAGACCGCCGGAAACTTCAACAACGAGCTGGGAATGCCGCTCACCCTCCTCTCCATACGCCCCGAGCACGAGGCCGCAGTCGTCGAGATGGGCATCAACCACTTCGGCGAGATGGACAGGCTGTTTAACGGCTGCCGCCCGGATCTGTTCGTGATAACCGCCATAGCCGCCTGCCATCTGGAGTTCCTCGGCGATCTGGACGGCGTGCTTAAGGCGAAGACCGAGGGGCTGAAGTACATGAAGTCGGGGGCCCCCCTCGTTTTGAACGCGGACGACGATAAGCTCTACTCCCTTAAGGGAAGGGTCGATCAGAGAATCGTGTTCCACTCCATTTCGGGTAACAATGAGGCAGCCGTCAGGGCACAGGACATCCGGGAGCTGGGCGAGGAGGGCTCGGAGTTCACCCTCTGCCTGGGTTGTGGTGAATCTGAGGGCGGCATGACACAGGCGCAGGGCCCGTCAGCCGTCCGGACCGGGGTACGCCTCTCTATCCCGGGCGCACACATGATTTCGAACGCGCTCGCGGCCGCGGCCGTGGGGCGCGAACTGGGGCTCGACATAGACGAGATCGTCGCAGGGCTCGAGGCCGCCCGCACCGAGCAGGGGCGCAGCACCTTCGTGAAAGTGGGCGACATGACCGTGATAGACGACTGCTACAACGCGAACCCCGCGTCGATGAAGGCGTCCATCGGGGTTTTGGCGAGCTGCCCGGGTGTCCGGATTGCTGTCCTGGGCGATATGGGAGAGCTCGGAGAAAACGAGCGCGCGCTGCACGCCGAGGTGGGGGCGCGGCTGGCCGCATCCGGCGTCGATGCAGCCTTCCTTAGCGGAGAGCTCTCGGAGGAGATATTCAAGGAGGCGGAGTACGCGGTTTCTCACGTGGTCTACCTGCAGGATACGGACGAGATGACTGCCGCACTCACAGAGTACTTGGGGCGTGATGACGTGCGTTCCCGCAGACCGTATGTGCTCGTAAAGGCGTCTCACTTCATGGGATACGAGAGGGTCGTAGAGGCCCTGAAGGGAATGGAATAGGTGTCAGTATTGCCGGCCGAAAGGCCGGCTATTTCAATGCATTTTCAATGATTACTGTCTAAAATGTTCAAATTGTATTCAAAATATGGTAAAATAAGAAAGTTATAGGAGTTTTCGGCACATCGTGTCGTGAGGGGAATGTTATGAAACTGAAGAGAAACCGTAGAATCAAGTTCTATCTGATTGGGTTTGCTATCGCCGCCGTTCTATTTGGCGGCTTGCAGTATGCCACGAATTCCATTTACAACAACACACCGCACGAGATAACCGGCCTCGGGAGTGACGTCTTCGACGAAACCGGCGACGCTTCATCGGACGCCTCGGGAGAGGCGGGTGAAGGGGGAGAAAATACTAAGGAGGTCACCATGGATATCCATCCAAGGGGGGACGCCACCTCCTCGTGGGAAAAAGTCGAAATGGGCACGTTCGGCATTATCTATGATGGCACCATCCATAATTACACCCACAACTACGTAAAGAGCTGGAAGCTGACCATAAATATTGTCGACGACTGCTATATAAACCAGTTCTGGAACGGCACGGTGGAGATTCACCAGAATACCGGCACATCCGATGAGCACGTTCAGGTGGTTAACCTGGCGGACTACGATCTCGATACCATGGAGCTCGATTACGTGATGGACGGTTCCGACCTGCTCATTCCGCTTAAGGCCGGAGACTCTGTCGTCTATTACCCCAACGAAAAATTCAAGGAGATGCCCCTGCGCGCCGACGACGAAGTCGTGGTGGGCATGATCTTCTACTATACAGACCACATCGATCTTAGCAACTACAAGGTCGAGTATTATAACTACGCCCCGTTCAACCAGGGACCGCTCTTCTGGTTGATGTGCATAATGATTTTATGCTGGCTCTTTTCACTGGGAATTTTCTTCGTTGCCAGGGGAATTTATAAGAAGGCCGACAGGGAGTTCGAGCTCAGGAAGTCCGGAATCGCATGCATGGCCGAGCTCTACGACGTGGTCTACATCGTGGATGTGGTGCGCGATAAGCCAGAAGAACGGACCCTGGTTGAACGGGGCGTAGTTATAGTACTCGACCTTGTAGTTGCTAAGATCGATGTGGTCTGTATAGTAGAAGATCATGCCCACCACGA
>JAILAS010000015.1 GCA_024681495.1 Eubacterium sp.
GTACTGTGGGCTTTCCGAAGAGTCCCTGGATTCCGGGGTAGGGCGGACGGTACCTGGGCTCGCCTCGCTTGCCCTCGATGGACTCGAACATGGCGGTCTCCTCGCCTACGACGTATGCGCCGGCTCCCATACGGAGCTTGATGTGGAAATCGAAGCCCGAACCCATGATGTTCTCGCCGAGGTATCCATGCTCCACGCAGCTGGCAATGGCGGCATAGAGAACCTCCCTGAGATATGTATACTCACCGCGGACGTAGATGTAACCCTCGTGGGCTCCTACAGCCTTGCCGAAGATGGCCATTCCCTCGAGGATGGCACAGGGGTCTCCGGAGAGGAGGATGCGGTCCTTGTTGGTACCGGGCTCTCCCTCGTCGGCGTTACAGACGATGTACTTCGTATCGTTCTCGGTACTGTTGGCAAACTCGAGCTTGCGGTACGTGGGGAATCCTGCTCCTCCACGGCCTCTGAGCCCGGAATCCTTGAGGATGGAGATTACCTCTTCCTTACTCATGGACAATGCCTTCTTAAGACCTTCGAACCCGCCTGCCTTGGCATAGTCCTCGGCGCTCTTGGGATCGATGTTGCCCACGTTTTTCAATAAGACCTTAAGTTCTTCCATTATTCCACCTCCTCGCGAATGTAACGCTTGATGACCTCACGTACGCTGTCGGGGGTGAGATTTCCGTAAACCTTATCATTTATCATGATTGCAGGAGAAATATCACAGACTCCGAGACAGGGGCTGTATGCCAGTGTGAAACGATTGTCCTCGGTGGTCTCTCCCATCTTTACGCCCAAAAGGTCCTCGATGGCCTTGACCACTTCCTCCGCGCCTCTGATATGGCAGGGTGCGCTCTGGCACATGTGAATTACATACTTGCCTCTATGCTCGGTATAGAGCATATGATAGAAAGTTACGAAGCTGTAAATCTGAGTCTGGGGGATATTCATCTCTCTTCCTATTACAGCTGTAACATCTTCGGAAAACACCGGAACAATTTCCTGAGTTTTGAGAATGACCTTCATAAGATGTTCGGGCTTGTCTCTGTAAGGAGCGGCGATCTTGGCGATCTCCACCAGCTTAGAAGACGGTACCCGGTAAGTCATGTTCTTGTCTTCCATAAAAGATACCTCCTTATGCGGTAGCATTCATCTTTCCGGTCGGAATCCCTTCCGGTCAGCAAATTGTACCAATTTCTATACATTTGATGCTTTCGTTCCTACATGTTTTACCACCGGGCGCAAACCCGTGTCAACGCTTAAAAGCGTGATATTTTTAACGTTAAAACCCTGTCAAAGAAGTGCAAAAATGTGAAATTTTTCACCGGGCGTTTTTACCAACCCGGCATTCCGTTTATTGTGCAAGACATACAAAAACCGCCGAGGGCGGCAATTCGGCCATCGGCGGTTAGTTTTTTCTAATTGTTCAGTTTGACGTTTTTTATCTACTTCCTGCCGTGCAGAATGGGGGATATACGCTTGTAAACCAGCGCCGTAATCACCACCACTATCATGTCCTTGCAGAATGTGAAGGGCAGATTAAACACCAGGAGCGCCTCGAGCAGGGAGTCCGTCGAGGGACGGATGGCCTGATACATGGCGATTATGGTATCCATGGGCATGTAGACCGCCGCATAGAAGGGGTACACGATGAAGTAGTTGGAGGGGACGCTTATAAGCGCCGCAACAACCGCTCCGACCACCGAACCCCAAAGCGCCCTCGAGCGCGTCTTCTTGAGCTTATAAATCACTCCGGCGGGAACTACGAATGCGCAGCTCAGTATGAAGTTCGCGAGCTCTCCCACCGTGGCTGACTGGGATACCAGGCAGTGAAGCAGGTTCTTTCCGAGTGCAATGATGATTCCGGATACGGGGCCCAGGGCGAAGGAGCCGATGAGGGCCGGCAGATCCGAGAAGTCCAGCTTGATAAATCCGGGAACAAAGGGGATCCCGAACTCCAGGTACTGGAGCACCGCCGATATGGCAATCATCATGGCGGTTACCGTAAGGACGCGCACATTGGTGGTTTTACTGTTCCCTGTGGAATTGTCGTTCTGAATATTGTTATTGTTTTCCATATTTCCTATCTCTTAAACAAGGGGATACTTATTCATAAGATCCACTACAATTTTCTTAGCCTTCTCGACTCCGGCACTTCCCTCTTTAACAACGATGGAGATGGCCTCTGCAACGCTGTCAAAGTCGTCTGCCTTAAGGCCTCTGGTGGTGGCCGAGGGCGTACCCAGACGGATACCGCTGGTCACGAAGGGTGACTTGGGATCGTTGGGGATGGTGTTCTTGTTAGCCGTGATGTGCGCCTCGTCGAGGAGCTTCTCCACTTCCTTGCCGCTGAGGTCGAAGGGAGTGAGGTCGAGCAGCATAAGGTGGTTGTCCGTACCGCCGGAAACGATCTTAAGGCCGCGGTTGATGAGTCCCTTGGAGAGGGCCTGCGCATTGTCAACCACGTTCTGCATGTATGTCTTATAGGAGGGGTCCATAGCCTCCTTGAAGCAGACAGCCTTAGCCGCGATGACGTGCATGAGGGGACCGCCCTGGGTTCCGGGGAACACGCCCTTGTTAAAGTTCGCTTCCTTCGCGAACTCCTCGCTGGAGAGGATCATACCGCCACGGGGACCTCTGAGGGTCTTGTGTGTGGTGGTGGTTACCACGTGAGCGTGGGGGAACGGTGAGGGGTGGAGACCCGTAGCAACCAGGCCGGCAATGTGAGCCATATCCACCATAAGGTAAGCTCCCACCTCGTCGGCGATCTTGCGGAATCTCTCGAAGTCTATGGTCCTGGCGTATGCGGACGCGCCGGCAATGATGAGCTTGGGCTTACATTCCTTAGCGATTCGCTCTACCTCTTCATCATCGATGAATCCCTCGTCGTTTACACCGTAGGGAACGATGTTGAAGAAGAGACCCGAGAAGTTAACGGGGCTTCCGTGTGTGAGGTGTCCGCCGTGATCGAGGTTCATACCCATAACGGTATCGCCTGCCTTAAGAAGAGCGATGAAAACCGCCATGTTAGCCTGTGCACCGGAGTGGGGCTGAACGTTGGCATAGCCGCAGTTGAACAGTTCCTTGGCCCTGGCGATGGCACATCTTTCGACATCATCTACCACTTCGCATCCACCGTAGTAACGCTTTCCGGGGTATCCCTCAGCGTACTTGTTGGTAAGCACAGAGCCCATGGCTCCCATCACGGCATGACTTACCCAGTTCTCGGATGCAATCAGCTCAATGTGATCGGCCTGTCTGGAAAACTCATCCCTTATGCGCATGGCAATTTCGGGGTCAACCAGTTCTGTTTCCTTAAAGTAGTCCATTTTTTTTCTCCTATGTGTAAGTGATAAATTGATATAAACCACGAAGAAGGTGACTTCCTCGGTTTTAACTTATTCGCCTTCGACCTCGGTGATCGAAATGCCCAGCTCTGTGAGCTGCTTCTCGTCTACCGTGTCGGGTGCTCCGCACATCGGGTCGGACGCATCCTTTACCTTCGGGAATGCGATGCAGTCCCTTATGGAA
>JAILAS010000016.1 GCA_024681495.1 Eubacterium sp.
CCGTGGTAGTAGTGCTCCTGGAGGTCCACGAGCCGGTGTGTGTCGAGCTCCATCCTGTTGTTCTCGGTGGGGAGCTCGTCAACCTTCGCCTGAAGCTCGGCGTTTTCCTCCAAAAGATCCTGCTTGCTCTGGAATTCCTCGGAAAACGAGAGAATAGACCTGCTCACGAAGTTGATGCCGTTCTGTATGGGCACGAAAACCACTTCCGCGACATAGGTGAACGGGGTCATGGCAACGTTAAAGGATGTGGTAAGGAATATGGCGCCCACGCAGATAAACACGGCTATAAGCAGAATGTATCTGTTAGGAAGCATATTTTTTTTTCGGCTTTTTCTCATATCTATACTCTACTCTTTACTTGTAAAATCTGTTCTTGGGGCTGGACATGGAGTAAGCGAGCGAGCTGAGCTCTCTGTCCGAGGCAATCTTCTCGAGTCCGAGGACTGCGTTTTCGATGGGGTTATCGGAGATATTAACGTCGAGCTCCGTAGCCTCCGAAAGCAGCACGTCGATGTTCTTAATCCTCGAAACACCTCCGGTCACGTACATGCCGTTGTCGATGATGTCGCTGGTAAGCTCGGGCGGCGTGCGCTCGAGAATGAACTTAACGGATTCGGTTATCTCCTCGAGGTAGTCCTTTATGGCCTCGTAAACGGCTGTGGACTTGACCTCGGAAGTGACGGGGAATCCGGAGAGCATGTCTCTTCCGACGATGCTCATAGTCTCCTCCTGGCAATTGGCGGCGTAGCCGATCTCCGCGAGAATCTTCTGCGCACTCCTCTGGCCTATAACGAGGTTATTATCCTTTTTCAATGCGGCGGAGATGGCGTTTGCCATGTGGTTGCCGCCCACCTTTATGAGGCGGCTTATTACGATGCCGCCGAGCGAAAGGACCGAAATCTCGGTGGTGTCAGCTCCAATGTCCACGATGAGCATACCGCTCGCGCTGTTTACGGAGAGGCCGAGCCCCGTGGCGGCGGCGATGGGCTTCTCACAAACGAGGATGTTCGAGAGCTTGAACTTGCAGTTTTCAACGAGGTCGAAGTAGGAACGCTTCTCGACCTCGGATATATCGGTGGGAACGGCGATGATGATGGTCGCGCCCTTTATGTTCTTGAAATACTTGTTGATGAAGGCCACGAGGATGTCCCTCATGTCCCTGTAATTGGCTATAACGCCGCTCTGTATCGGGAAGCTTACGGTGATGTTATCGGGAGCCTTCTCGTACATCCCGTAGGCGTCATCGCCGTACGCATAGAGCCTGGAACCTTCGAGCGCGATCACGTTCTTCTCACAGACAACTCCCTTAAGGGCCTTCGAGCTTATCTTTATGTTCTGGGTTCCGAGATCCAGACCTACTACAACATGGTTAGCCATATCCTATAAATCTCCTTTATAAATCTATGTAAAAATTCATTTCACTCCAACTAATTAAGGCTATCATAAATCGGGGATTTGAACAAGTCCCTGCTCCACCATTTTCTGCAACGACATCAGTATTCCGAAGGCCGCCGAGGGGAAGGTCAGACCGCCCTGGAAATACACATTGTACGGGGGTTTTAAGGGTCCGTCGGCTGACAGCTCGATGGACGATCCCGAAACGAATGCGCCTGCCGCCATGATGACCTGGTCGTCGTACCCGGGCATGTCCCAGGGAAGCGGAGTAACGAACGAATCGACCGGCGATCCGGCCTGTATGCCTGAGCAGAACGCGAGCAGTCCCTCCTCGGACTTCAACGTGAGCGCCTGTATGATGTCGTGGCGGCTCTCCGTCGCATTGGGAACCGCGGGAAAACCGAGCGGCTCGTACAGATTGGCGGCAAATATGGCGCCTTTTAGCGCGGATGCGGTAACCGTGGGTGACATGAACAGCCCCTGGTAGAAGGACCGCATCTGCCCCAGGGAAGCGCCCACCTCCCTGCCGAGTCCGGGTGATGTGAGCCTGTACGCCGCGTTTTCGATGCATTCCGTCTTTCCGGCGATGTATCCGCCGATGGCTGCGAGGCCTCCGCCGGGATTCTTTATGAGAGACCCGACTACCATGTCCGCGCCCACGTCCGAGGGCTCGATGGGCTCGGTGAACTCGCCGTAGCAGTTGTCGACCATGACGATAACGTCGCTCTTTATGTTCTTCACGAAGGCAATGAGCTCTCCTATCTGCTTGACGGAGAACGAGGGCCTGGTCTGGTATCCCTTCGACCTCTGAATGGTAACGACTTTCGTGCGCTCATTGATGGAGCCTGCAATCGCGTCGTAGTCGAAAGTGCCGTCCCCGAGCAGGTCCGTCTGCGCGTATGTTATGCCGTACTCGGCTAAAGAACCCTTGGAGGGCCGGATTCCGATCACCTCTTCGAGCGTGTCGTAGGGCTTGCCCGCGGGCGAATAGAGCTCGTCCCCGGGGCGCAGATTCGAGAAAAGCGCCAGAGCCAGTGCGTGAGTGCCGCAGGTAATCTGCGGGCGTACCAGCGCGTCCTCGGTGTGAAAGACGTCGGCGTACACCTTCTCCAGAGTGTCGCGTCCGAAGTCGTCGTAGCCGTAGCCTGTGGACGTGTTGAAGCACTCCTGCGAGACCTTGTTCTTACGCATGGCGTTCAACACCTTTATCTGGCAGTACTCGGCGTTTTCGTCGATGCGGCGAAACCTCTCTTCAAGGCTCGCTCTGACCTTCATTCCGTATTCGAAAACCCGGGGTTCAATTCCCGATTCCTCATATATCCTCTTTAAATCTTCGTTCATTTCACTGTCCTTCTATTATCTCCAGGGCCTTTTCCCTGATGTATTCTTTAATCCTGTCGGCGTCGTGGTCGAAATCGCCCTTGTTGACGAAAATCACGTTCTTCTCACGTCTGAACCAGGTGAGCTGGCGCTTGGCGAAGTGCCTGGTGTCACGCTTTATCAGGCGCACGGCCTCCTCGTAGGAAATTTCTCCGTCCAAATAACTGTTTATCTGTGCATAGCCGAGGCTTTGCATCGGGGAACAATCCGCCGGCACTCCACTACCACGAAGCCCCTTCACCTCTTCGACGAGCCCCTGCTCCAGCATTATGTCAACCCGGGAGTCTATGCCCGCGTAGACTTTTTCCCTTTCGTCCGTCAATACGAAGTACGCGCAGTTATAGGCAGCAGGCAGGTTCATCATCCTGTCGTTGTGCTCGCAGATGGGGTAGCCGTTCTTCTTATGGAATTCGAGCGCCCTGATAATGCGGCGGATGTTGTTGGGATGGATGCGTCGGGCGGATTCGGGATCCACCTCTTCAAGCATGGCCACCACCTCTCCGCTTTTGCCTTCCTCGACCATCTTCTCGAGCCCGTTTCTGTAGGAAGTATCTTCGTCCTCCTCCTCGAAGGGAATGTCCTTAACCAGGGCCTGTATGTAGAAGGCCGTGCCTCCGACAATAAGCGGTATCTTGCCGTGCTCCCGGATTTCGGCAGCAGCCGATTTGGCCATCTCCACGAACCTGACGACGTCGAAGGGCTCGTCCGCGTCCAGGCAGTCGATTAGGTGATGCGGAATGCCACCCGTCTCCTCCGGGCGAATCTTGGCGGAGCCGATGTCGAATCCCCTGTAGACAGCGACGGAGTCCGCGCTGACAATCTCACATCCCAAATCTTTGGCGATGTCTATCGATATGGCGCTTTTTCCTACGCCCGTGGGGCCGCTTATTACAATCAGTGGCTCTTTCATGTGACAATCCTCTTAAACATCTTCTCTATCTCAGCTTCCGTAAACGAAATCATGGTCGGGCGCCCGTGCGGGCAGTTGTACGGATTCTCGAGGGCGAACAGGTCGTTCAAAAGGACGAGAGCCTCCTCCCTGGAGATGTCGTCGCCTCCCTTGACTGAAGCCTTGCACGCCGCCGTGGCGAGCCTCCTAAGGATCGGGTCGAAGTCCTCTTCCTTGTCTGTCTTAAGCGAGAATTCGTCTACGAGGAGCCTGAAGAATTCCTCCTCCTTCATGCCGTAGAGATCGGTGGGTACGGAGTATACTGCATACTCGTTGCCGCCGAAGGGCTCCACCTCGAACCCGTATCTGTTCAGCACTTCGCCGATCTCCTCCACCAGCTCCTTTTCCTCGGGGGTGAGGGATACGATGTGCGGAGGGTAGACCCTCTGGGACGAGAACGTATTCTCCCTGAACTGTTTGTAAAACTTCTCGTAGTTCACCTTCTCGTGAGCCGCATGCTGGTCGATCATGTAAAGCTTCTGTTCGTACTCAATGAGCCAGTATGTGTCCCTGTATTTTCCAATGAGCCTGAAAGTGGGCTTATTGTTCTCCGGAAGGGGGATGGAAATCTGCGTATAGACTTCCCTCTGCGGCTCTTTGGGCGCGGGGGCGGGCTTCTCCTCACACGTCGTCTCCTCCGGTCTGGAGTAGATGAAAGGAGTGGCCGGCTTCGGCTTTTCGGCCTCCTCGACCACGGGCCTCTCCGGTTCGAGGGCCTTTTCGAAAGGCTGCGGGTTCGGCTTTGGAGCCGGGGCTCTTTTAACCTCATTCTTAAGCGCCGCGGTGGATCCGCTCACCACGAACGATGAACCGCCCTCCTCTATCTCGGGAATGAACTCCCTGTGTGCGAGGGTGTCTGCGACGGCGTCCCTGACGAAGGCGTAGACCTTCTCCTCCTCGTCGAAGCGCACGTGAGCCTTTGCGGGGTGAACATTGACGTCCACCTTGGACGGCGGCAGCTCGAAAAACAGCACGACCGAAGGGAACTGGTGAAGCATGAGGTAATTCTTGTACGCCTCCTCCGTTGCCTTCGCGAGGACTGCGTCCTCTACAAACCTGCCGTTAACGAAGAAATTCTCGAACGCCCTGTTGCCCCTGGCGCTCATCGGAGTGCCGATGAAGCCGTGGAGTTTCATGTCGTCGAGCTCTGCGTCTATCTCGACGAGATTTCCGGTAAAGTCCCTGCCGTAGAGGCAGAAAATCGCGTCCTTAAGGCTCCCCGTTCCGGGCGTCGATATGACGGTCTTCCCGTTGGAGATGAAGTCGAAGGCGATTGAGGGGTGCGAAAGCGCGAGCCTCCTTATAAGGGTCTCGACGTACCCCGCCTCGGTCCTGTCCTTCTTGAGGAATTTCTTGCGCGCGGGCGTGTTGTAGAAGAGGTTTTCGACGAGCATGGTGGTTCCCTTGGGCACTCCGGCCTTCTCAAGGGAGACCATCTCACCGCCCCGGAAGCAGAATCTAATGCCCTCGAGCTCATCTTCCGTCTTGGACAGCAATGTGACCTGCGATACCGCGCCGATACTCGATAGAGCCTCGCCCCTAAATCCCAGGGACGAGATGTTCATCAGGTCGGAGGCGTCGGTGATTTTGCTGGTGGAGTGGCGCTTGAAAGCGATCTCCACGGAGTCAGGCTTAAAGCCGGAGCCGTTGTCGGTTACCCTGATGAGACTTATGCCGCCGTCACGAATCTCGGCAGCTATGGCAGTGGCTCCGGAGTCGATGGAGTTTTCGACCAGCTCCTTGACCACGGACGAGGGTCTCTCTATGACCTCTCCCGCCGCTATCTTATCTATAGTGATTTTGTCGAGTAGCTTAATGGTTGCCATGAAATTATCCTTTCACTAAAGGCCCTTTTTGAGCTCGTAAAGAAGATTCATCGCCTCGAGCGGAGTTATCTTGTCCACGTCCGTGCCCCTGAGCTTGTCGAGGACCGCGAACTCCTCGAACGTAACAGAGGGAGACGTCGATGCGGATGAAGGCGCGTCCGTTCCGGCGGGAATATCCTTTATGTCCTCGATATTGTAGCTCTCCGAGCTCCTGTCGGAGATTATGGCGTCGAGTATCTGGCGCGCCCTTCGCGTCACGTGGTCAGGAACTCCGGCAAGGTTCGCCACCTGGATGCCGTAGCTCTTATCCGCGCCTCCCTTGACTATCTTTCGGAGGAAGATTACGGAGTCATTGTCCTCGCGGACGGACACATTGTAATTATGCACGTTGGGCAGATAGTCCTCTAAGGATATCAGCTCGTGGTAGTGGGTGGCAAAAAGCGTCCTGGCGCAGATCTCGGGCGTCTTACTGATGTATTCGACTACTGCCCACGCGATGGACAATCCGTCGTATGTGCTGGTTCCCCTTCCTATCTCATCGAGGATGATGAGGCTCTTATGCGTGGCGTTTCGAAGTATGTTCGACACCTCGTTCATCTCGATCATGAAGGTACTCTGACCGCTCGAGAGGTCGTCCGATGCGCCGATACGGGTAAATATCCTGTCGCAAATGCCTATGCGCGCCGCGGACGCGGGAACGAACGAGCCAATCTGCGCCATGAGCACGATGAGAGCGTTCTGCCTCATGTAGGTGGACTTACCGGCCATGTTCGGACCGGTGATTAGCGCGATCCTGTTTTCCTCCTCGTCGAAGTAGGTGTCGTTTTCCACGAAGAGCACGTCGGTGGACATCTTCTCGATAACGGGATGCCTGCCGCCGCTTATCTCCAGTATGTTTTCGTCGCATATCTGCGGCCTGCAGTATCTGTTGCTCTGAGCCACCACCGAGAACGACTGAAGGACGTCCAGCAGGGCTATGGCCTCGGCCGTGTTTTTGACTCTCACGGCGTTCTCCTCCAGTATGCCCAGGATTTCCCTGTAGAGGTCGTATTCTAGCGAACTGAGCCTCTCCGAAGCGCTGAGTATCTTATCCTCGAGCTCCTTCAGCTCGGGAGTGATGAAGCGCTCCGAGCCGGTGAGCGTCTGTTTGCGTATGTAGTGGTCAGGCACCAGGTCCAGGTTCGAACGAGTGACCTCGAGGTAGTAACCGTAGACCTTGTTGAAGTTAATCTTAAGGTTCTTAATCCCGGTCTTCTGGCGTTCCTTTTCGGCGATGTCAGCCAGAAACTGCTTCGTGTCGGTAGATACGCTCCTGTATTCGTCGACCCGGGTGTTGTATCCGTCTCTTATAATGCCGCCCTCCTTAAGCGCCAGAGGGGGATCGTCGTCTATGGCCGTAGTTATAAGGTCGTAGATGTCCGTGAGGGGATCGATATTGCCGGCAATCTCGTTCAAAAGAGCGCAGTCGAACCCACCGAGAAGGGATTTTATGTCACCCAGATATCTGAGCGAGCCTGCGAAGGCTATCAGATCCCTCGGATTGGCGGTCTTATAGGTGATTCTGGCGAGGAGTCTCTCTAGGTCGTACACCGGCGAGAGGTATTCCCTTATCTCCTCCCTGGTAATCATGTCGCGTGTAAGCTCGGAAACGGCGTCGAGTCTCTCGTCGATTCGCGCCTTATCCACCAGTGGCTTGGTAACGAAGCTGCGAAGGAGCCTCGCGCCCATGGCGGTCTTGGTGCGGTCTAAAACCCATATGAGCGAGCCACGGGTCTTCTTGTCCCTCAGGGTCTCCAGAAGCTCGAGGTTCCTGATGGTCGAATGGTCGATGATCATGCCGTTCGAGGTGCTGTAGGGCTTGATCGAGATGATGTGGCCCAGCGGGTTCTTCTGGGTGTCCAGAAGGTACGAAAGCAGGGCCCCCGCGCTGACAGTACCGGACTCGTAGTCGCTTACTCCCAGTCCGCTCAGCGAAGAGAGCTTAAAGTGATCGAGCAGCGCCTTCTGAGACGTGCGCGGGTTAAAGTATGAGTCGTCGAGCCTGGTGCAGAGCGTCCTTCGCCTGTCTTTGAGATCCTTGATGAAATCCTCGAACTCGAATATGCTCTCGTCGGATATGATCTCTGCGGGCGAGAGCCTCTGTATCTCCTCGAGGAGCTCGTCGGAGGAGTCTGTCTGGGTGAGAATGAACTCTCCCGTCGAAACGTCGCAAAACGATATTCCATACGTGTTCTTCTGCCTGCAAACGCAGCAGATGAATCGGTTTTGCCCCTCGTTTGATGTCGCGGAGATGTTCGTGCCCGGTGTGACAACGCGTGTAACCTCGCGCTTCACCAGCCCCTTGGCCTGTTTGGGGTCCTCTACCTGGTCGCAGACCGCGATCTTATAGCCCTTGTCTACCAGGCGTTCGATATAGGTGTCCACCGCATGGAAGGGAACGCCGCACATGGGCGCCCTCTCCTCGAGTCCGCAGCTTTTTCCCGTCAGGGTGAGCTCGAGCTCTTTGGATACGAGCTGCGCGTCCTCAAAGAACATCTCGTAAAAGTCTCCGAGTCTGTAGAACAGGATGCAATCCTCGTATTCCTGTTTGGTTGTCATATAAAGCTTCATCATTGGTGAAAGCTTTTCGAATGTCTCTTTATCCAAGGTGGTCCTCCATAGGAGCGAATGCGTCGGCAATCGCCTGCGCAGTCCTTATTCCGTCGAGCGATGCGGATACGATGCCTCCCGCATATCCCGCGCCCTCTCCCGCAGGGTATATGCACCCGGCGGGGGAAAGCCTCGTGTCAGTATCTCTTATTATCCTTACCGGCGAGGATGTCCTGGTCTCCACGCCGTACAGCATGGCCTCGTCCCCGTCAAAGCCGGGAATGGTCCTCCCGAAGCGCTCCATAGCGCTTATGAATGCCTCTTCGGAATCTTCGTCGTATATTCCCCTGAGGTTGGCGCCCTTAACCGCGCCCTTAACCGCGTGGTTTATATCGTCCGAGTCTGTGGTGGCGACATTTGCCTTATAGTCGGTGAATCTCTGGGCGGGGATGGCTCCTTCGCAAAGGTCGTAAGCCTTTTTCTCGATGGCCCTTTGGGCCTTCAACGTGGAAAACGGGTCGTCAGGATTCAAAACCGGGCTCGTGACAATTATGGCGCTGTTTGCCGTTCCCGAGTCCCTGCCGCTGTAGCTCATGCCGTTTACGCACAGCCCTCCATAATACGAGGATGCGTCTATGACGTATCCCCCGGGGCACATGCAAAACGAGTAAACGTTCCTGCCGTTCGATGCTTTAAACGTGAGCTTATAGGGGGCCGAGGGAAGGTCGTCCCTATCGGAGGTTCCGTATGCAAACTCGTCAATCATGGCCTGGGGATGCGTTATCCTGTAGCCCATGGCCACGGGCTTGGCCATCATCGGCAGCCCGCATTTATAGAGGCTCTCGAAGGTATCCGAGGCCGCGTTTCCTATGGCGAGCACCGCAGCCTGAGTGGTGATTACCTCGCCGTCTTCGAAGGTAAGGTCCACGATTTTATCGTGGGTTTTAAGCGATGTGAGCTTCTTTTCGAAGCAGAAGGTGCCGCCCTTTTCCTCGATGTAGTGCCTTATGTTCTTAAGGATGTCGATGAGCACGTCGGTTCCCAGGTGTGCCTTCTGCTCGAACAGTATATCCTCAGGCCCTCCGTACCTTACGAACTCCGAGAGCACTCTCTTTACGCCGCCGTCTTTGTCGTTGTTGTTGGTCTGGAGCTTGCCGTCCGAAAACGTTCCCGCTCCGCCCTCACCGAACTGGACGTTGCTGGAGGGATTGAGGGGCCCACCGTTCCAAAATCCGGTCACGTCATCGAGGCGCTTGTCAGCATCCTTGCCGCGTTCGCAAATTATCGGCCTGTAGCCGTGACGGGCCAGGTAGAGAGCGCAGAAAAGGCCGCAGGGGCCGGCTCCTATTATCACGGGCCGAGTCTCCATTGGGATTATTCCGCGTATCTCAAACGAAAACGGATCTTTGGGAGTCTCGAAGACGTCCTTGTCTTTGACAAACTTGCCAAGGACTTTCTTCTCGTCTTTCGTCCTTATGTCCAGCGTGTAGACATAGAACAGCTCGGGCTTTTTACGGCAGTCGAGGGATCGCTTGACGACGGTTATTTCTATATCATCCGAGAAAGGTATGGAGAGCCTTCTCTTTACCTTTTTTTCGAGTTCACGACTCGATTTATCGATAGAGATCTTAAGACCCCGTAACCTTATCATGAGTTATCCTTTCTGCTGATGTTTGCTGCGGCCATGCCGGCCAGGGCGCCCGACGACCATGCGAACTGAAGATTATATCCTCCGCAGGTGCCGTCCACATCCAGCATCTCGCCCGCAAAAAAGAGGCCCGGGCACAGTATGGACTGCATGTCAGACGGATTGACGTCCGAAACGTCTATGCCTCCCGCCGTGCACTGCGCCTCTTCGAGGGGGGACGTTCCGATTATTTCCATGCGGAAGTTTTTTACGCAATCTGTCATCTTTGAAAGAATACCGTCTTTAACCGATGAACAACGGTCTGAAGGCTTGACCCTGCAGAGCCGGCAGATTAATACGGCTGTCTTTCGGTGAACAATTCCGGACAGGAGGTCTCCCGCCGATCTCGAAGGGAATGAGTTCTTTCTTCTTGAAAGCTCATCGCGCAATTTCTTTTCATCCATATCCGCGGCAAAGTCCACGGAGAGTTCAACCTTCCCGCCCTCGGAAAGGGCCTTGGATGCAAATCGCGAGAGGCTTAGCACGGGGACGCCGGAGATGCCCTTCTTAGTGAATTGGACCTCGCCCACTTCGGTGGCGCTTTTACTTCCGTCGATAAAGAGGCTCACGCGCGAGATGGCCCTCACCCCGTGAAGTGACTGGGGATAATCCTCTTTGGAAACCAGGTGACAGAGGGCCGGAAACACCGGATTTAAGCGGTGTCCGAAGGATTTGGCCATATTGTAACCCGATCCGTCGCTGCCCGTCTTCGGATATGAAGCTCCGCCGCAGGCGAGAATCAAAGTCTTCGAGTTAACTTTGAATTTATTTTTTCCGCTCTCGTCCTCAGATTCAATGGTTGCAAGAAATCCTGCATCAGACTTATGTAAATCATAAATCCCTGCATTCAAAAAAAGCCCGGCGCCCGATTCATCGAGCCTTTTGATCAATACTTCGGAAACCAGGTTTCCTTCGAAAGTGGATGGATACACGCGGCCCTGCTCGACCGTGGTAAGGATGCCGGATTCATGGAAAAAATCGAGGGTATCGTCAGGCGTGAATCCTTCGAGCACGCGATGCGCGAAGGCGGGATCTGCTCCCCTGTATACACCCCTTTCGAAGGTGGTGTTGCTCAGGTTGCATCTTCCGTTGCCTGTAAGCAGGATTTTTTTGGCCGCCTTAGGGCCGTGTTCCACAACGACGACCGAGGCGCCCTTTTCCGCCGCGAAGATAGCTGCGGTAAGGCCGGAAGCGCCGGCGCCAATTATTAACACGTCAGTATTTACGTTTTTCGCCATGCTTCCTCCTTTTCCTGTTACATCAGTCTGAACTTAGCCAGAATGCCTACTATCCTCCCACCGCCGGGGAATTCGAGTATCTCCTCGCGGGTGACGCCCTTAAGGAGGACGATGGCGAGGGTGTATACAACGACTCCCACGGCAATCGCAAATACAGTGCAAAGGGAGTTAATGCCGCAGAGGTTGATGGTCAGCTTATAGAAGCCGAAAACCACTCCTCCCATGATTACGCTGCATATGCATGGGATTACGAATGTCCTCACGATCTCCTGGTTGTACCTTAAGTATTTCCGTATGGACATGGAGTTTAGCACGCACATAAACAGGGCAAAGAACGTATTCGCCCATATGACGGCGTAGATGTTCATGTTAAGAACATACATCATACCCAAAAGCAGCAACAGGTGAAGTACCAGGCTTATCAGCGCGTTTTTAACGGGCTGGGACATCCTGTCGATGCCCTGCAGAGCCGCATTGCTGAGTGTCGATATCGAATAGAAAACGACGCTTATGGCTCCGGCCATAAGCATGTGAGCCGCTGTTGAACTGGAGTCTCCGAAGAGCAGCGTCAAAATCGGGCCGGCCAAAACGAAGAGTCCCGCCGTGCAGGGGAACGCCAGGAGCATGATGAACCTCATGCTGGACGCAATCTTCTGCTTCGTGAGCCTTACGTCACCCGAGGTAAACGCTGCGGTGATGCTGGGAACCGCCGATGCCGCCAGGGCCGAGGCCAGGGCGATGGGGAGGTTAACCAGAATCTTATACTTGCCGACGAAGATGCCCCACCAGTCCGATACAACCTCTTCAGAATAGCCCTGCGCCAGTGCAATATTTTTAAAGAAGCCCTGGTCGAGGATGGAACTGATGTTATATACCGTGGTGCTCAGGAGCACAGGAATGATGGTAATCACGAGGATATAGAATACGGTGCTGTACGATTCTACAGGACGGCTCCTGTCCCTCCTCATGCCGGCCTTAAAACGTGCGTAGAAAAGCATGAAGACGAGTAAAAGGAATATCAGTGCAACCGCTGCTCCCGCACCCGTGCCGAGCGTACCGCCTGCGGCGGCGTACTCTTCCGCTTTTCCTTCGGCGTTGCCAATAAGCGCTCCGGCGCGAAGCCCCATGTTGAACATGACATATGCCGCGGCGACGGAAACCACCGCGTTTACAATCTGCTCTATAATCTGTGACATGGCGCTCGGTACCATGGTGCCCATGCCCTGGAAGAATCCGCGTACCACGCCCATTATCGCCACTATTAGCAGCGTGGGGCCAAGCACCTTAAGCGCCAGATAACTCTGAGGTGTGGCAAGCAGGACCGTGAGCCGGTCCGCAAAAAAGAATACAACAAAAGAAGCCGCAGACCCAGTCACGAGCGCGAAGACAAATGCCCCCTTAAATATACGGAAGGCATTTACCTTCTCACCCGCGGAGAGCCGTGCCGCAACCAGTTTGGAAACAGCCAGGGGAAGGCTGTACGAGGATATTAACAGTAAAATGTTATATATGTCATACGCCGTCCCGTAGTAGTTGTTTCCGTCGTTCCCCAGGATGTTGGTAAGGGGAATCCTGTAGACCAGCCCGATAATCCTGCTGACTATCGAGGCAATCGCCAGGATGGACCCCTGCACTAAAAAATCGGAATTTTTATTTCTTCTTTTACCTGCCAAGTGACGTTCCTGCCGCCTTTTCTAAATAATATTATTCGCTGTCTTCCTCGAGATCCGCCTTGGACGTCAATGTGACACCGTCGAAGTCGTCGTTAAGCACGATGCTGACCCAGGTCTTGCCCGTGTTGATCTCAATCTCCTCGCCGGACTCGTCGTAGTACTTAGCCGGCTCGTCCGTGGAGTCCTTGGACCACGTGATCTTCTGTGCGTTTCCGTTGGTGATATACCATCCGTCGCCGCTGCCCGTAGTGTTAATGTCGTAGGTATTGTGACTGGACATCATTGAGTAGCTGCATGACTGGATAATTATATTCTTGAACGAGAGCTGCTCGCCTGTGAGAGCGTCGTTCTGAGCCGAGTTGTATTCGTATCTGTAGTAGAGTCCGTCCTCTTCGTTGTACTCAAACCAGGGCTTGCTGAGGTCGTAGCCGGGTGCTACCTTGTAGGCGTTATCTTCTGCGTCGGGAGTGATCTCCTCGTCAGCGAAGTTATAATGCGCCTCGTAGTCCTCGTCATGCTCGGTCTCGTACTCCTTGTACTCGATTGCCTCGAGGATGGTCTCTCCGCTGGTGAATACGTTGTCGGGCTCGCTCCTGGATGTGTCTCTCCAGTACATGATGTTGCTTACGGCGCCCTCTAATCCGCTGAGGTTATCGATCTCGCCGGAAGACAGGAAGCTCTTTGCGTATTCGGACTGGCCGTAGTGAGCGTAGATGGCATCGAACTCGAGCGCGAAGTAGCAGTAATAAAGTCTGCAGCTTCGAACGGGTCCGATGGTAGTGGCCTCATCAAACACGGCCTGATCGAATATCGCCATAAGCCTGGTGTACGGAGCCTCCACCGGTACCTCGTAGATCACGCCGGCGTAGGAAATGCCGTACTGGGGAAGTGCGCCGTAGTTATCGTTCGGAATCATTACGGCCACAGGCCTGCAGTTCGCATAGGACTGGTCCTCGAAGATCTCGCCGGTGAGGTAGCTGGCGTCTCCGGTCTCTTCGACCACGACGGGCTCCGCGGATTCAACGGGATCTGCAGACTCGATTTCCACCTGCACTTCCTCTTCTTCCTGCTTGCCGCAGGCGAAGAGCGAAATGGCCAAAACGGCCATCAGTCCGCACATCAAAAGTGACTTTCTTCTTCTCATCAATATATCCTCCTAGCAATACGTTGTATTTGAGGCGCGCACCATATCGCCCCGTTTATCTCTATTCCCTGGTTATCCCGAGAGTGGTAAGTACATCCTCCTGGGCCTTCTCCATCACCGCGCTCTCCTCGGGCGTCATGTGGTCGAATCCGAAGAGATGGTATACGCTGTGAGCTACGAGGAAGGCGTACTCGCGCTTAAGGCTGTGGCCGTATTCTTCGGCCTGGCTCCTAATCTTTTCGTCGCAGATGACGATGTCGCCCAAAACCACTTCCCCCGTCTCGGGGTCGAATGCGTCCTGGGTGACCAGGTCGTCCTCGTCCCACTCTCCTGCCTCCGCATAGGAAAGCATGGGGAACGAAAGCACGTCCGTCACCGAGTCCACGCTTCTAAAACGCGAATTCAAATCCCTTATGGAATCCGAGTCCACGATGGATATGTTGACCTGACACTCGTAGGGCATATTTTCTCGGGCACAAGCGGCCTCGAGTACGGATTTACCTATTCCCTCGGGATCGAAGTCAAACCCGGTTTCAGTGTTGTTTTCGAAATCTACGGTCATATTCTGCGCTAACCTCTATGAGATAATCCCTTATTCTTAAAAAGTGATTCATGGAAATACCGCACTCGTCGATTTTTCCGTTTGTGGAGAGCTTGTTAGCCTCCCTGTGAACCACCAGCTCGTAGTCCATCTTACTGGAAAGATTCTCCTCCCTGTCGAAGGCGGAGATAATCTGATCTGCAATGTAAATTATGCCCGAGACCCTGGTGGAGGGAAGGCGGTTAATGCCGCCCTGCTCGTACAGTATCCACATGAGGTCGTTGGGAAAGTCGAAGTCGAGGCCGATTCTCATTCCGTCTTCGACGGTGTATCTCTTGCCCTCGAGCCTTCCGAGCTTATAGTAAAGTCCCCCGGCCTTCGCAAGCAGTTCATCGGCGCCGATCAGGCCGGCAATGAGGCCGCACACGCGGGACAGGAAAACGCATCTTTCGAAGTACTCGGCGTCGATCTCCTTCATCTGGGACAGGAGTAGGTACTCTCCGGAGATGAGCTGCATCATTCGGGCTCTGTCCTTCTTGAACATGGAGCGCCCAAGGAACCTCGAAAGTATCATAATGCAGAGGCAGGAAAAGAATCCGGAAATAAGCGCCACGATTACCTGATTCACCTCGATGTAGCCCTTGTCAAAATAGAAGAAAAGACAGGAGAACGAGGCCATTATGCAGAGGATCATGCTGGTGTAGAAAATCCAGCTTTTCTTTCCCGCAAACTCTTCATCCATTATACATCCCACGATAATCATGAGGAAGAGGAAAGTCATCCTGTAGACTCCGGTTTCCATGATAAGGCAGTACTGGAGAGTCATAAAGCACGGGATTATGAATCCCATGTATGGCCCCATTATCAGGCAGACCGCGGAGGAAAGCATGATGACGGGCTCTGAATATGCGGGCAGATACGGATAGATACAGGTGCACAGGGCACAAAGAAAAACGAAGAAGCTTACTCTCTTATAGTCGCGAAAAACGGCATCATAAAGAGCCACCTTCTTACGCTCGTGCAAAAAGGCAGCGGTTATCATTATGCTTAACAGCAGGGATACGAAGATATATACGAAGAAATCGAAGTATCTAAAGTCAATCCCCCTCTTCCATGCCAGAAACACGGACATGGCGATGGGAAATACGAAAATCCCCGCACCCAGAAAGAGATATCTTTTGGGCGTTACCAATAAGGGTTTATTTTTTTCTGAATCCGGCTTTTTCGCCTGAGGATTTTTTTCGTTTATTTTCATTTTTCTCGTATGCTTTCACAATTTTTTGAACAAGGGGATGGCGTACAACGTCCTTCGATGTGAGCGTGCAAATGCCTATGTCGTCTATTCCCTTTAAAACGTTAAGCGCGTCTTTAAGTCCGCTCTTAACACCGGGGGCCAGGTCTATCTGCGTCTGGTCACCGGTAATCACCACCTTCGACCCGAATCCGATTCTGGTAAGGAACATCTTCATCTGAGCCGGTGTGGTATTCTGGGCTTCATCCAGAATAATGTACGCATTATCGAGCGTACGACCCCTCATATACGCCAGGGGTGCAACCTCTATGAGGCCCTTTTCCATATTGCGGGCAAAAGCGTCCGCACCCATTATCTGGTATAAAGCATCGTACAGCGGGCGCAGATATGGATCCACCTTACTCTGCAGGTCTCCGGGAAGAAACCCGAGCTTCTCCCCCGCTTCGATGGCGGGCCTGGTGAGAATTATTCTCCCAACCTCTTCGTTCTTAAAAGCTGTTATGGCCATAGCCATCGCGAGATAGGTCTTGCCGGTTCCGGCGGGACCCACTCCGAAGACAATCATTTTCTCTCTCATTTGGTTGACATAATCCTGCTGGCC
The DNA here is from genome assembly GCA_024681495.1 of Eubacterium sp. Classification (GTDB taxonomy): domain Bacteria; phylum Bacillota; class Clostridia; order Lachnospirales; family Lachnospiraceae; genus RUG14243. The sequence goes on from JAILAS010000016.1 coordinate 16,276, forward strand.
AAACGTTCGGGCACTGATAGGCTTCCCGGTGGTGGTGTGTGCGATTATGTCGTCGCCTACGTCTGAAATTGACAAATTGCTTTTCTCCCTGGAAAGATCTATGGCGTAATCAAGCTGCTGCTCGGCGATATCCGTGCCTTTTTGAGACAGAGCCATGAGCTGACGGAAAACGTAAAGCGCCTGGCGGGCGTCGGCCTCGCTGCCGGATACCTTAAGCTCGTCGTTACGGTATACGCTCGAAACGCCGAATGTCTTATCTACTTTCTTTATATTACAATCAAAAGAGCCGCATATCCGAGAGAAAATATCACCCGAAAGCGGCACGGACACTGTTACCTGATTCATCTAATCCTCTTCATACCGGCCTTGAAGCCGGACTCTCACGATAAAAACGGCTTCAAATTCATCCCGCCGAAACGGAATGAATCTTCCACCAAATATAATACCACGGTTAGAGCACTTCTTCAAACTTTCCAAGAAATTCTTTGAGCCTGCCTTCCCCGGCCGAAAACAACGTTTCGGGATCTCCCTCCGCTGCAATAACTCCGTTCTCCATGAAGATTATTCTGTCGGCTACGTTCCTGGCGAAAGCCATCTCGTGAGTCACAATCACCATGGTCATATGATCTTTGGCGAGATCCTTTATTACCTTGAGAATCTCCCCGGTGAGCTCGGGGTCGAGAGCGCTGGTCGGCTCGTCGAAGAAAAGTATCTTCGGCTGAAGGGCCAGTGCCCTGGCGATGGACACCCTCTGCTGCTGGCCACCCGAGAGCTGATGCGGATAGTAATCGGCCTTATCGGAGAGCCCCATCTTCTCAAGCAGCCTGTCGCAGAGCTCATTTGCCTCAGCGGCCGACTTCTTCTGGACGAGCATCGGCGCGTCGGTTATGTTCTTCCTTACGGAATAGTGAGGAAAGAGATTGAAGTTCTGGAACACCAGTCCGAAGCTCTTCTTTATCTCCTTCAGCTCGCTCTTAGAGGCATAGACACTCTTCGATCCGTCCGACAATGCGGCTGCCTTATCTTCGTAGATAATATCACCGTCGTCGAGCGTCTCGAGGAGAGTCGCACATCGAAGCAGCGTAGACTTTCCGCTGCCCGAAGGCCCTATAATGGCTACCACCTCACCCTGCTTTACCTCCAGGGATATGTCTTTTAAGACATTGAGTTCGCCAAAGCTTTTTTTAACGTTATTTAACTTAAAAAGACTCATTTTACACCTATTTGTAATAATCCAACTTTCTTTCGAGGGCCGCGAACGCCATGGCGATAATCAGGTTGAAGACGTAGTAGAAAATGCCGGCGAAAAGGTACGGCAGTACGCTGGTCTGCGCCGCTGCGATCTGCTTGGCCTGAGTGAACATCTCCGCCACCGCCAATGCAAACGCCAGAGACGTATCCTTTACCAGAGTGATGGTCTCGTTGGTGACGGGCGGCAATATGCGTTTTACCACCTGCGGGAAGATTATTCTGATGAAGGTCTGGGCACGGCTGTATCCGAGGATGGTGGCGGCTTCGTACTGTCCCTGAGGAATGCTCTCGATACCCGCCCTGTAAATCTCCGCGAAATATGCGGCGTAGTTGAGGGCGAAACCGATGAGGACGGCCGTCATCCTGTAGGATGAGCTCACCTCGAGCCCGAACACGAAGTACGGACCGAAATAAACAACCAAAAGTTGGAGGAGCAACGGTGTGCCCCTCATAACTGAAATATAAAATTTAATGAGCAGCCGAAGCAGTGAGTATTTGGAGAGCCTGCCAAGGCAGAGGATCAGTCCCAGGATAAGGGAAAGAACCAGTGTTACGAAAAAGATCTCCAGCGAAACAAGCATTCCGCTGCTCAATTGAGTTAAAATAACGTTTACATCCATAATTAGTTACTGCTGAATATTATTCGCTTTCTGTATCTGTTGCGGATTCGCCGAAGATGAACATGTCGGTGAGTCCCCACTTCTCAGTGATCTCGGCGAAGGTGCCGTCCTCGAGCATCTCGTAGAGGGTAGCCTGAACCTGATCGCGAAGTGCCTCGTTTCCGAGGGCGAATCCTACGGCGTACTGCTCGGAGGAGATAACCTCGTCGAGGATGATGTAATCATCGGCGCCTCTGGACTCGATCTGATACTCTGCCACTCCGATATCCATGGCGATGGCGTCGGAAGCGCCTGCGTCCATGTCGAGGAATGCGGTGTTGTAATCTGCCACCTCGGTCATGCTTCCAAATGTGGAAGTAAGATCGGACATGTCGTTAAGGGCAGAAAGCGCTGAGGAGTCGGCCTGCACGAGCACGGCCTTTCCTGCCAGGTCATCCCATGTGGTTATTCCGGAGTCTTTGCGAACTACGAAAACCTGGGTGTTATCAATGTAAGGATCGGTCCATGCGTACTTGTCCTCGCGGTCGTTCATGGTGAATCCGTTCCAGATGCAGTCGATGGAACCGGAGTTAAGCTCGAGGTCCTTACTCTCCCAGTCGATGGGCTGCTTAACGAGCTCCCAGCCGTTTCTGTCACAGACTTCCTGTGCCAGGTCGAGGTCGTATCCTACGTACTCGCCGTTATCGTCCTGATACCCGTAAGGAGGAAACTCGGCGTCGAAACCTACGGTAAATGTGGTTACGGATGCGTTTCCGGAAGCGGAGCCGGAAGCCGAACCCGATGCGGAGCCCGAAGCCGCGGAATCATCGGAAGTCGACGAGCCGCAGGCGTATAAGCCCAGCGCAAGAACCACCATTGCAGTTGCTAAAAACAGCTTATTCAATCTTTTCATCATTCATACCTCTTTCTCTTTAGCGTGCTAATGAATTAAAACAGCATAGGAATACTAACATATTTATCCCCTCGCGTCAACGATTTAAGGAATAAATACAGTTTACATAAATTATTTATGATAGGGTTCGTTCTTCATGATTTTGAAAGAACGGTAAATCTGTTCGAGCAGGATTACACGCATCAGTCTGTGGGGGAACGTCATGCGAGAAAAACTGAGCTTCATCTGACAGTTTTGCACTATTCGGGGAGAAATCCCCACCGATCCACCGATAATGAACACCAGGTGACTGACGCCGGAAACAAACAGCTCCTCCATCCGCCCGGAGAGCCCCTCGGAAGAGAGCTCCTTCCCTTCGACGCAAAGCGCGATCTTATAAGCGGAATCGGGAATGCACTTCTCCAGCCTTTGGGCTTCTGTTTCGAGCAGGACGCTCAGCTGGGCGTCGGTCATATTCTCGGACGTCTTCTCGTCCTTAACCTCCAGTATCTCCAGCTGACAATACGCCTTAAGCCTCTTGGAATACTCCTCGATGGCGTCTCTGAAATAGTTTTCTTTGATGCTGCCCACACAGGCGATGGTGATCTTCATAATCACTCCTCGACTTCGATGCTTTCGTCCTCTTCCACCTGCGGAAGGTAGGTATACGTCCTGGTTACCACATTGCCGGCCAGGCCGTTCTCATCTACGGCGATAACGCTGAAGATGTTGTTGCCCTCGGGCATGGCGAAGCTGCCGGTATACTTCGTGGACGAAGTGGTGGGCGTAGAGCCGTCGAAGGTGTAATACGCCGTGCATCCGTCGTCCACTGTTACAGTTATGTAAACCTCGTCGTTATAGGTGCCGCTCTGGGGATAGACGACGGGGTCAGATGGCGGCTGGGCCGCCAATGTGTATGTCCGGGACTCGTAAAGACTCCTTCTGCCGCTTTCGTCGAAGCAGACTGCGGTGAGTGTTATCTGTCCCTCCACGAGCTCGATCGCATCGGTGTACTCATCGGATGATTCCGTGGGCATAGAGCCGTCAAGGGTGTAATAGATCTTAAGCTTCTTATTCGAAGAGTACAGCTCCACGTGAACGGGGCCGTCGTACTCTCCCGCCTCAAGGGATACTCCCGGCGAAGGCACCAGATACTTCGAAAGAAGGCTCTGAACCGCCGCGTCGTCGGGATTGCTCTCGGCTGCCTTAAGTAGCTTATCGTAATTACCGGTCTCATTATATACGTAGTACAGATACTTCAGCGCGTCAAGAAGCTCAAAGTCGGATACCTTTTCGATATCCAGCGAAGTGGCGCTCTCGAGGCTGGCGAGGGCGCTGTCGTAGTCCTCGAGATAAACCTCAATAATGCCCAGCAGCGTGAGCGCGTCGAAAGAACCTCCGTCCAGATTTACGGCCTTTTGGGCGAAGGTGTACGCCTTGGAATACTCTCCGGACTTGTACGACTCGAGCGCCTTGCCGTACTGGAAGTCGAACGAGTGAGAATTCCTGTAGTAGATGCCGGAAAACACCACCCCTGTCAGCACGATAATAAGCAGCAGGGCGATAACCATCGCCTTTTTACGAGTGCTACGCTTTCTCTTTATCGTCTTCTTTCGCTGAAGTTCATCGTCGAATTCGTCGCCTTCGACTATGGGATCGTAGTCGGGCACTATTCTGTTTTCGGCTCCGCAGGCGTCGCAAAAGATCTGCCCACTCGAGAGCTCTTTTCCGCATTTAGCGCATTTCATTTCATAATCCCCGTCTGTAGCTATTTCTGGCTGTATTTTACGCGTCTCTTGAGAGATACGAGGCAATTGTTCATGAGCATGGAGATGGTCATGGGGCCCACGCCGCCCGGCACGGGCGTGATAAAGGAGGCCTTATCCTTTACGTCCTCGAAGTCCACGTCGCCGTGAATCTTGTTGTTCTCGTCCCTGTGAATGCCCACGTCTATGACTACCGCACCGTCCTTCACGTAGGAGGAGTCGATGTACCTGTCCTTGCCTATGCCGACAATCAGTATATCCGCCTGATTCGTGATGCTCTTAAGGTCTTTGGTCCTCGAATGACATACCGTGACCGTGGA
>JAILAS010000031.1 GCA_024681495.1 Eubacterium sp.
TTGTCGCCAGGCATGCACATCTCAGTTCCTTCCGGAAGAGAGATAACGCCGGTAACGTCAGTTGTTCTGAAATAGAACTGCGGACGATAGTTGTTGAAGAAGGGGGTATGACGGCCACCTTCATCCTTGGTCAGAACGTAAACCTGAGCGGTGAACTTGGTGTGGCAGGTAACGCTGCCGGGCTTAGCGAGGACCTGTCCACGCTCGATGTCGGTACGGTTTACACCACGAAGGAGTGCACCGATGTTATCGCCGGCCTGAGCCTCGTCAAGAAGCTTACGGAACATCTCGATACCGGTAACAACGGTCTTCTGAACCTCTTCCTTGATACCAACGATCTCAACTTCCTCATTGATGTGAAGGGTACCACGCTCAACACGGCCGGTAGCAACGGTACCACGACCGGTGATGGTGAAGATATCCTCAACGGGCATAAGGAAGGGCTTGTCAGTGTCACGCTCGGGATCGGGGATGTACTCATCAACGGTGCTCATAAGCTCCATGATCTTATCGCCCCACTCACCCGTGGGATCCTCGAGTGCCTTGAGAGCGGAACCCTTAACGATGGGGCATCCCTCGAAGCCATACTCCTCGAGTACCTCAGTAACCTCCATCTCAACAAGCTCGATAAGCTCTTCGTCATCAACCATGTCGCACTTGTTAAGGAATACTACGATGTAAGGAACACCTACCTGACGGGAAAGCAGGATGTGCTCTCTGGTCTGAGCCATAACACCGTCGGTAGCAGCAACTACGAGGATAGCGCCGTCCATCTGAGCAGCACCGGTGATCATGTTCTTTACATAATCGGCATGTCCGGGGCAGTCAACGTGAGCGTAGTGACGGTTGTCAGTCTCATACTCAACGTGTGCGGTGGAGATGGTGATTCCACGCTCTCTCTCCTCGGGAGCCTTATCGATATTTTCGAAATCTACTGCATCATTTCCTGATACACGCTCGGAAAGAACCTTGGTGATAGCAGCGGTAAGAGTGGTCTTACCGTGGTCTACGTGACCGATGGTACCAATGTTGCAATGGGTTTTTGATCTGTTAAATTTTTCTTTAGCCATTTTTTTGCATCCTCCTTAAGATGGCCCATAGGGCAAAATAACATTATAGTGATGTTTTCGTATATAAATCAGCTAAATTTGATTATAGGCAATCCGAAGCCTTTTTTCAAGTGTTTTTTAGCGCTTTAAGCCACGATTTAAGCCTATAATCAACCCGCTGTTTTTTTTAGAGATTATTTCGCCTTATTGGAAACAATCTTCTCCTGAACCGACTTGGGAACTGCCTCATACTTCTCGAAGAACATTGAGTAGTTACCACGTCCCTGAGTCTTGGAACGAAGGTCGGTAGAGTATCCGAACATCTCAGAAAGGGGAACGTAAGCCTTGACGATCTTGCCGTTTCCGACGTCGTCCATGCTCTCGATTCTGCCTCGACGAGAGTTAACATCTCCGATTACGTCTCCGAGGTACTCCTCGGGCATCGTAACCTCAACCTTCATGATAGGCTCGAGAATCTGAGGATCTGCCTTCGCCATAGCGTCCTTGAACGCCATGGAACCGGCGATGTGGAATGCCATCTCGGATGAATCCACCTCGTGGTAGGATCCGTCGTAAACAACGGCGTGAAGACCAACAACGGGATATCCTGCAAGGATACCGGACTGCATAGCCTCCTCGATACCTTCGCCGACTGCGGGGATGTATTCCTTAGGAATGTTACCGCCGACTACCTCGGACTCGAACTTGTAAAGCTCCTCGCCATTGGCGTCCATGGGCTCGAAGCGAACCTTACAGTGACCGTACTGACCACGTCCACCGGACTGCTTAGCGTACTTGGAGTCTACCTCAACAGCCTTGGTAAATGCCTCCTTGTAAGCAACCTGAGGCGCACCTACGTTAGCCTCTACCTTAAACTCACGAAGGAGTCTGTCAACGATGATCTCCAGGTGGAGCTCACCCATACCGGCGATGATGGTCTGACCTGTCTCCTCATCGGTATGTGCGCGGAATGTGGGATCCTCCTCTGCCAGCTTGGCAAGGGCCTCACCCATCTTGCCCTGACCCGCCTTGGTCTTAGGCTCGATAGCGAGCTGGATAACGGGCTCGGGGAACTCCATGGACTCAAGAATAACGGGATGCTGCTCGTCGCAGATGGTATCACCCGTGGAAGTGAGCTTGAAGCCTACTGCTGCAGCGATATCGCCGGAGTAAACCTTGTCGAGCTCCTCCCTCTTATTAGCATGCATCTGCAGAATACGTCCGACACGCTCCTTCTTGTCCTTGGTGGCGTTAAGCACGTAAGAACCGGAGTTAAGTGTACCGGAGTAAACGCGGAAGTATGCGAGACGTCCTACGAAGGGATCGGTCACGATCTTGAATGCGAGTGCGGAGAAGGGCTCGTCATCGGATGAGTGACGGGTTACTTCGTTTCCGTCCATGTCAACACCTGCGATATCGGGGATATCCGTGGGCGCGGGCATGAAGCTTACTACTGCATCAAGAAGCTTCTGAATTCCCTTATTCTGGTGTGCGGAACCGCAGCATACGGGTACACCATCGTTGGAGATGGTTCCCTTGCGGAGAGCCGCCTTGTACTCGTCAACGGTGATCTCATCACCCTCGAGGTACTTCATCATCAGGTCATCGTCGAACTCACAAACCTGCTCGATGAGCTTGGTGTGGTACTCTTCTGCCTGATCCTTATAATCGTCGGGGATCTCTACGATAGAGATATCCTCGCCCTTAGCATCGTTGTAGATGTATGCCTTCATCTCGAAGAGATCGATGATTCCCTCGAAATGATCTTCCTTACCTATCGGAAGCTGGATAACAACAGCGTTCTTGCCAAGCTTGGTGCCGATCTCATCAACGGTGTTGAAGAAGTCAGCTCCAAGGATATCCATCTTATTGACGAATGCCATACGGGGTACGTTGTAGGTGTCAGCCTGACGCCATACGTTCTCCGACTGAGGCTCAACACCGCCCTTGGCGTCGAATACGCCGACAGCGCCGTCGAGAACTCGGAGTGAACGCTCAACCTCTACGGTGAAGTCCACGTGTCCCGGGGTGTCAATGATGTTAATACGATGCTCAAGCGCACCGTTCTTGGGCTTTGCCTCGAACTGCTCTGTCCAGTGACAGGTAGTGGCAGCGGAAGTAATGGTGATTCCACGCTCCTGCTCCTGCTCCATCCAGTCCATGGTAGCAGTACCTTCGTAGGTCTCACCGATCTTGTAATTTACACCGGTATAATACAGAATACGCTCCGTCAACGTGGTCTTACCTGCGTCGATATGAGCCATGATACCGATGTTCCTGGTTCTCTCCAGGGGGTATTCTCTTCCAGCCAAGATTGTTCCTCCTTAACTAACTTTACGACAGAAATGCACGATCGTATTAGAAACGATAGTGGGCGAAAGCCTTGTTGGACTCTGCCATCTTGTGCATGTCTTCTTTTCTCTTCACTGCGGATCCGGTGTTATTAGCGGCATCCATAATCTCGTTCGCAAGACGCTCCTCCATGGTCTTCTCGCTTCTCTGACGAGAGAACATGGTGAGCCAACGAAGTCCGAGAGCCTGACGTCTGTCGGGACGCACTTCGATAGGCACCTGATAGGTAGCACCACCGATACGGCGAGCCTTAACCTCAAGAACGGGCATGATGTTATTCATAGCCTCCTCGAAGACTTCAACTGCGGGTTTGCCTGTCTTATCGGCAACGCGTTCGAATGCTCCGTAAACTATCTTCTGAGCAACGCCCTTTTTGCCGTCAAGCATTATGTTATTGATGAGCTTGGTTACAACCTTATTGTTGTAAATAGGGTCAGCCAAGACATCTCTTTTTTGGGTATGTCCTTTACGTGGCACGTTCCTTCCCTCCTTAAACATAAATAAACTACTTAGAGTCTGCACAAATCCGATCGCATAGCTATGCAATCCGAGATTCGCGCGTTTAGATCTCAGGTACTCACATGTACTACTGTGTTCGTGCCGGAATCCCCCGAACGGGGGAGGCTTTATCAAGAAATAAAGTGAAATGAATCCAACACTAACCTTACCCTGACCGCGCTAGCGGACACGGGCACTACATTGTGAAATGATTTTTGATATTACTTCTTAGGACGCTTTGCACCGTACTTAGAACGTGCCTGCTTCCTGTTAGCAACACCTGCGGTATCCAATGTTCCACGGATTACGTGGTAACGGGTACCGGGAAGGTCCTTCACACGACCGCCACGGATAAGGACAACGCTATGCTCCTGAAGGTTGTGACCTTCTCCGGGGATATAGCTCGTAACCTCGATTCCGTTGGAAAGACGTACTCTGGCAATCTTACGAAGAGCAGAATTCGGCTTCTTAGGTGTAGCTGTCTTAACGGCAGTGCACACGCCACGCTTCTGCGGCGAAGAAGTAGCGGTAGCCTTCTTGTGGAGTGAGTTATAACCCACCTGAAGAGCAGGTGCTGTAGACTTCTTCTGAGATGTCTGTCTTCCCTTACGTACCAGCTGGTTAAATGTCGGCATTCTTTTCACCTCCTGTACAAATAATTTTAGGCGCACTTTACGCGCGCCTAAATATTATAATGGTTGATGCCATTAGTGTCAAGATATTTTTATTTTATGCCTCGGTAGGAGCCTCGACCGTCTCGGCCGGAGCCTCTGTCTGAGCCTCAGCATTGGCATCTGCGGGTGCTTCACCCTCGCCCTCGGCCTGTGCGGCCTTCTCATCCGCCTCAGCCATAGCGTCTGCGTAGACGTTGGTCTGATAGTCGGTGTTGAGGCGAACGTCGCGATAGCGCTTCATGCCCGTACCTGCGGGAATCAGCTTACCGATAATAACGTTCTCCTTGAGTCCGAGGAGCGGATCGACCTTGCCCTTGATAGCAGCATCGGTGAGGACCTTGGTGGTCTCCTGGAACGATGCGGCGGAAAGGAAGGAGTTCGTAGCAAGGGATGCCTTGGTGATACCGAGGATAACCCTCTCTCCCTCTGCGGGAGCCTTGCCCGACTTCTCGAGCCTCTCGTTCTCGTCGTCAAACTCGAGGAAGTCAACCATCGCACCGGGAAGGAATGTGGAATCGCCGTTGTCGTCGATTCTGACCTTCTTAAGCATCTGGCGAACGATAACCTCGATATGCTTGTCGTTGATCTCAACACCCTGGAGACGATATACACGCTGTACCTCGCGGAGCAGGTAATCCTGAACCGCGCGAATGCCCTTGATTCTGAGGATATCGTGGGGGTTGACGGAACCCTCTGTGAGCTCGTCACCGGCCTCGATAACCTGGCCGTCCACTACCTTAAGTCTGGCACTGTAAGGAATCTCGTACTTCTTCTCCTCGCCGTCGAGAGTAACGATAACCTCTCTCTTCTTCTTTGCGTCGTCAATAACGGTAACCGTACCGGCAATATCGGAGATGATAGCCAGTCCCTTGGGCTTTCTGGCCTCGAAAAGCTCCTCGACACGGGGAAGACCCTGCGTGATATCGCCACCGGCCACACCACCGGTATGGAACGTACGCATGGTAAGCTGTGTACCCGGCTCACCGATGGACTGTGCAGCGATGATTCCGACTGCCTCGCCGACCTGTACGGGCTGCCCGGTCGCCATGTTGGCGCCGTAGCACTTCGAGCAAACGCCGGTGTGCGAGCGGCAGGTAAGGATGGTCCTTATCTTAACGCCCTCGAGGCTGTTGCCGTTCTCGTCAACGCCGTAGTTAACGACCTTCTCCGCACGTGCGGGTGTGATCATCTGGTTGGCCTTAACGATGATGTTGCCGTCCGCGTCGCAGATGTCCTCGCAGGAATAACGTCCGGTGATTCTCTCCTGAAGAGACTCAACCAGCTCGTCTCCCTCCATGAACTTGGAGACTACCATTCCGGGGATGTGTCCGGTGCCTTCGCAGCAATCCGTCTCCCTGACAATGAGCTCCTGGGATACGTCTACGAGACGACGGGTAAGGTAACCCGAATCCGCCGTACGAAGAGCCGTATCGGAAAGTCCCTTACGAGCACCGTGCGCGGAGATGAAGTACTCCAGTACGTCAAGACCCTCACGGAAGTTCGACTTAATGGGAAGCTCGATGGTACGTCCGGTCGTATCGGCCATCAGTCCACGCATTCCGGCCAGCTGCTTGATCTGCTTATCGGAACCACGGGCTCCGGAGTCGGCCATCATGAAGATGTTATTGTATTTGTCCAATCCGCCCAGAAGCTTGGCCGTGAGCTCGTCATCGGTCTTCTTCCAGGTGTTGATAATCTGGTTGTAACGCTCTTCCTCGGTAACGAAGCCGCGCTTGTAGTTTGCGGTAATCGCATCCACCTTAGCCTGCGCCTCGTCGAGGAGCTGGGGCTTGTCTGCGGGCACCGTCATATCCGATACGGAAACGGTCATGGCCGCCTTGGTGGAGTATCCGTAACCCATGGCCTTGACGGAGTCAAGAACCTCTGCGGTAACGGTCGCACCGTGCACGTTGATAACCTTCTCGAGGATCTGCTTAAGGCCCTTCTTGCCCACGTGGAAGTCTACCTCCAGGGCGGCCTTGCGGCGGATTCTCTCCTCGCGAATCTGTGCATCGTCCCATCCGTTCTTCTCAGCGTCGGCAAGGAGAGTCTCCTCGCTTCTGTCCACGAAGCCCAGGTCCTGGGGAAGAATCTCATTGAAGATGATTCGGCCCAGGGTGGTCTCGATGATGGCGGAGCCGGTGGTTCCGTCCTCGAGGGTCACGCTGCGACGCACGTGTATCTTCTGGTGAAGTGTGATATCACCGTTCTCGTGAGCCAGAAGCGCGTGCTCCGTGCTCGCGAAGTAGTGTCCCATAAGGTCCCTGGGAGTACAGATGACATAACGTCCGCTCTCCTCATCCACCAGGAACTTAATCTGAGTGTTGATGTCGATATTTCCGGCCTTGCCGTCCAGTCCCAGATCCTTCTCGACTTCCTCGCGGCTCTTGTAGACGTCCTTAATGGAGGCGTCGAGCTCGGCGTCGTCGGAGTGATCCACCATGCGGCCCATGGTCAGGTAGTAGATTCCGAGGACCATATCCTGCGAGGGAACGGCCACGGGACCACCGTCGGAGGGCTTAAGCAGGTTATTGGGGGAGAGCAGAAGGAATCTGCACTCGGCCTGTGCCTCTACCGAAAGGGGAAGATGGGCTGCCATCTGGTCACCGTCGAAGTCGGCGTTGAACGCTGTACACACGAGGGGATGAAGCTTGATTGCCTTACCCTCTACAAGGATGGGCTCGAAAGCCTGAATTCCGAGTCTGTGGAGCGTCGGTGCACGGTTAAGCATAACGGGATGCTCTCTGATTACCTTCTCGAGAACGTCCCAAACCTGGGTCTCGAGGCGCTCTACCATCTTCTTGGCGTTCTTAATGTTATATGCGGAGCCGTTCGCTACGAGCTCCTTCATAACGAAGGGCTTGAACAGCTCGATGGCCATCTCCTTGGGAAGTCCGCACTGATAAATCTTCAGCTCGGGGCCAACCACGATAACGGAACGGCCGGAGTAGTCAACACGCTTACCAAGGAGGTTCTGACGGAAACGTCCGCCCTTACCCTTGAGCATGTCGGAAAGCGACTTAAGCGCACGGTTACCGGGGCCGGTAACGGGACGGCCGCGACGACCGTTGTCGATAAGTGCGTCAACTGCCTCCTGAAGCATACGCTTCTCGTTGCGGACGATGATGTCCGGGCCGCCGATGTCGAGCAGGCGGTGGAGACGGTTGTTTCTGTTAATGATACGACGATACAAATCGTTCAGGTCAGAGGTGGCGAAACGTCCGCCGTCCAGCTGAACCATGGGACGAAGATCGGGCGGGATTACGGGGATGACCTTCAGAATCATCCACTCGGGGCGGTTTCCGGACTCGCGGAAAGCCTCGGTTACCTCCAGCCTCTTTATGATCTTGGCCCTCTTCTGGCCTGTCGCCGTCTCGAGCTCAATGTTGAGGTCGATTACGTCCTTGTCCAGATCTATGTTCTCGAGGCACTCGAGGATGGCCTCGGCACCCATTCCTACGCGGAACGAGCCTGCGCCGTACTCCTCGCGGGCCTTCTGATACTCCAGATCGGAGAGAATCTGCTTATATGCCAGACCGGTCTGACCGGGATCGAGCACGATGTAAGACGCGAAGTAAAGCACTCGCTCGAGCATCTTCGGAGAAAGGTCAAGAATCAGACCCATTCTGCTGGGGATACCCTTGAAGTACCAAATGTGGGATACGGGGGCCGCCAATTCGATGGAACCCATGCGCTCCCTGCGGACAGACGCCTTGGTGATCTCCACACCACACCTGTCGCAAATCACGCCTTTATAGCGAATTTTCTTGTATTTACCGCAGTGGCACTCCCAATCCTTGGAAGGTCCGAATATCTTCTCGCAGAACAGTCCGTCTTTCTCGGGCTTAAGGGTCCTGTAGTTAATCGTCTCAGGCTTAAGCACCTCTCCGTGGGACCACTTACGAATCGTCTCCGGCGAGGCCAGACCTATTCGGATAGCGTCAAAACTTACAACTGCGTTGTCTTTTTTGTTGGATTCGGGCATTTATGCGCTCCTTTCTACTCCAAACCGTCCGTGTCGTCGGCCACGGCCATCACCAAATCGCTGTCATCTTCAAACGAAAGGTCGTCGCCATCAGCTTCCATATCTTCGAAATCGGGCTCGAGGTCCTCATCCGAAGGCTCTTCTTCCTGCTCCTCCACGGGAACAAGCTGATCGTTCTCGTCTAACTCCTGTCTCTGGAATCCGATCTTCTCGAGATTCTTCTCTTCCTTCTCGGTGAAGTCTCTGTCGGAACCAAGGATGGAATTGATATTGGTATTTCCGTACTCGCTGGTCTCCTTGAGCTCGACCTCGTTGCCTTCCTCGTCGAGGACGCGAACGTCGAGCGCGAGCGACTGAAGCTCCTTGAGCAGCACCTTGAAGGACTCGGGAATACCGGGCTCGGGGATGTTCTCACCCTTAATGATGGCCTCGTAGGTCTTCACACGACCAACGACATCATCGGACTTAACGGTAAGAATCTCCTGCAGAGTGTAGGCTGCGCCGTACGCCTCGAGCGCCCAAACCTCCATCTCTCCGAAACGCTGCCCACCGAACTGGGCTTTACCACCCAGGGGCTGCTGCGTAACGAGTGAGTACGGACCGGTCGAACGCGCATGAATCTTATCATCAACGAGGTGATGCAGCTTAAGATAATGCATGTGACCGATGGTTACGGGACTGTCGAAGTACTCGCCGGTACGTCCGTCGCGGAGCCATACCTTTCCGTCCTTATTCAGGGGCACGCCCTTCCACAGCTCCCTGTGATCGCGGTGATCGCTGAGATACTGCATAACTTCGGGGCGAAGCTCATCCTTATATTTGCTCTCGAACTCTTTCCACTCGAGGTTTACATAATCATTAGCAAGCTCGAGCGTGTCGGTAATGTCTTTCTCGTTCGCGCCGTCGAATACCGGGGTAGTCACATTGAAGCCCAATGCCTTCGCAGCGAGCGAAAGGTGGATCTCCAGCACCTGACCGATGTTCATTCGGGAAGGCACGCCCAGGGGATTCAGCACGATGTCGAGGGGTCTTCCGTTCGGAAGGAAGGGCATATCCTCAACGGGAAGGATGCGCGAAACTACACCCTTGTTACCGTGACGACCTGCCATCTTATCGCCGACGGAGATCTTTCTCTTCTGTGCAATGTAAATGCGCACGGCCTTGTTGGCGCCGGTGGGCATCTCGTCGCCGTTCTCTCTGGTGAAGACCTTAGCGTCAACGACGATACCGTACTCGCCGTGAGGCACCTTAAGGGATGTATCCCTGACCTCTCTGGCCTTCTCACCGAAGATGGCGCGAAGCAGACGCTCCTCAGCCGTAGGATCGGCCTCTCCCTTAGGAGTAACCTTACCTACCAGGATGTCTCCCGCACGAACCTCGGCACCGATACGGATGATACCGTTTTCGTCTAGATCCTTCAGCGCCTCAGGTCCGACACCGGGAACGTCCCTGGTGATCTCCTCGCTGCCAAGCTTGGTATCGCGGGCCTGAGCCTCATATTCTTCAACGTGGATGGAGGTGTAAACATCCTCCTGCACCAGTCTCTCCGAAAGGAGGACGGCATCCTCGTAGTTGTAACCTTCCCAGGTCATGAATCCGATAAGCGGATTCTTACCGAGCGCAAGCTCTCCGCCGGAGGTGGAGGGTCCGTCCGCGAGAACGGTGCCTGCCTCTACATGATCGCCCTTGTTTACGATGGGGCGCTGGTTGTAGCAGTTGCTCTGGTTGGAACGCTCGAACTTGGAAACCGTAAGCTCCTCTTCGCCGCCGTCATCGTATCGGATGACAATTCGGTCGGACGATACGCTCTCGATGGTACCGGGCTTTCTGGCCACGACGCAAACGCCTGAGTCGACTGCGGCCTTTCCTTCCATACCGGTGCCGACAACGGGCGCCTCGGTGGTAAGGAGGGGCACTGCCTGACGCTGCATGTTCGATCCCATGAGGGCTCGGTTAGCATCGTCGTTCTCGAGGAAGGGAATCAGCGCCGTAGCGACCGAGAACACCATCTTAGGAGACACATCCATGTAATCGTACATGGTCTTGTCGTACTCCTGCGTCTCCTCGCGGAAACGACCGGAAACCATTCTCTTAACGAAGTGTCCCTGCTCATCGAGGGCCTCGTTAGCCTGTGCTACGTGGTAGTTATCCTCCTCGTCGGCGGTCATGTAAACCACCTCGTCGGTGACAACGGGGTTGGCGGGATCCGCCTTGTCTATCTTACGATAGGGGGCCTCAATGAAGCCGTAATCGTTAATGCGCGCATAGGATGCGAGCGAGTTGATAAGTCCGATGTTCGGTCCCTCAGGGGTCTCGATGGGGCACATACGTCCGTAGTGGGAGTAGTGTACATCTCGAACCTCGAATCCGGCACGGTCTCTGGAAAGACCACCGGGTCCCAACGCCGAAAGACGTCTCTTATGTGTGAGCTCGCCGAGCGGGTTGTTCTGGTCCATGAACTGCGACAGCTGCGATGAACCGAAGAACTCCTTAACCGCCGCCTCAACGGGCTTAACGTTTATAAGGCTCTGGGGCGTGATAGTATCCTGATCCTGAGTGGACATGCGCTCCTTAACCACGCGCTCAAGTCTGGTAAGACCGATGCGGTACTGGTTCTGAAGAAGCTCACCCACGGCACGGATACGTCTGTTGCCCAGGTGATCGATATCGTCGGTGTTACCGATGCCGTATCCCAGGTGCAGCATGTAGCTGATGGTGGCGATGATATCCTCGGAAGTAATGTGACGGGGAACGAGCTCCATAATCTGGGACTTCATTGCGTCGATTCTGTCTTCCTTCGTCTCGTACTCCTCGAGAATCTGCATGAGACGGGGGTAGTAAACCCTGAGTCCCTCGCGGATGCCGAGATCCTCCTCGGTGATATCCGTGAAGCCATCGAGGTGAACCATCATATTGGAAAGGACCTTGACGGCGTGCATGCCCTCGTCGGTCTCCTTGAGCTCTCCGGTTACCTCGTCCCTCTCATAGTTGTGACGATCGGTTGCAATATATACGTAGGGAACTGCCGTATCCTGGATTACGTCCGCCAGGTCGCGGCTGACCTCGTCGCCGGCCTTGGCGACAATCTCGCCGGTCGTGGGGTTAACCACGTCCTCAGCCAGCACGTGGCCGGAGATTCTGTTCCTGAAGGACAGCTTCTTATTGTACTTATAACGTCCAACCCTGGCCAGGTCATAGCGGCGCTGATCGAAGAACATGCCGTTAATGAGCTGCTCGGCGCTCTCGACGGTGAGAGGCTCGCCGGGACGGATCTTTCTGTACAGCTCAAGAAGACCCCTCTCGTAGGAGCCGTCTTCGCTGTCTGCGGTGATGGCGGGATCCTTCGCGATACTGGCCTCGATCACGGGCTCGTCGCCGAAAAGCTCACGGATCTCGGGGTTGGTACCTATTCCGAGGGCACGAACGAGAACGGTGATGGGCACCTTACGGGTCCTGTCAACACGTACATATAAAACGTCATTGGAGTCAGTCTCATACTCGAGCCATGCGCCTCGGGAGGGCATAACGGTGGTAGAGTAGAGCTCCTTACCGGTCTTATCACGGCTCATTCCGTAATAAACGCCGGGAGAACGCACCAGCTGGGATACGATAACTCGCTCGGCGCCGTTGATAACGAACGTACCGGTAGCGGTCATCTTAGGAAGGTCTCCCATGAAAATCTCGTGCTGATTTATCTCATCAAGTTCTTTATTATAGAGGCGAACCTTAACCTTAAGGGGAACTGCGTATGTGGCATCCCTCTCCTTGCATTCGGGGATGGTATACTTCTCCTCGTCTTCACAGAGCTTGAAGTCCACGAACTCCAGGCTCAGATTGCCACCTCGGCCGACGATAGGGGAAATATCGCGGAAAACTTCGCGAAGTCCCTCACTGATGAACCATTCATAAGAATTTTTCTGTACCTCGATCAGGTTCGGTATTTCCAATACCTCTTTCTGTCTCGAGTAGCTCATTCGAATACCTTGGCCGGACTCAACCGGTTGTATTCTGTTTTTCTCCATTAGACGTCCACCTCTCGTAATTATTCTGTTAATAAAGCTGAAAAGTAGCGGAAAAAGGGTGCAAAACACCCACACCCCGCAAAAGTGCAAACTACAGTATATCGAAACCCCAGGTTCATGTCAAGGGGGAATTTGTAAAATTTCTGTAACTATAATGATAGTGCCCCGCAGAATGGGGCTTCGAGCGATTAAGACAAGAAAAAGCCGCAGGACTGTGCCCCGCGGCTTCTGAAATTATTGGGTAAGTATCTTACTTGAAAGATACAACAGCGCCCTCGGCCTCGAGCTTGGACTTGATGTCGTCTGCCTCTGCCTTCTCTACGCCTTCCTTTACCATCTTGGGAGCTCCGTCTACAAGCTCCTTTGCCTCCTTGAGGCCAAGGCCGGTGATCTCGCGAACAACCTTGATAACCTTTACCTTGTTGGGGCCAACCTCGGTAAGCTCTACGTTTACCTCGGATGCGTCGTCTGCGCCTGCTGCGCCTGCGTCTCCGCCTGCTGCTGCTACAACAACGCCTGCTGCTGCAGATACACCAAACTCTTCCTCGCAAGCCTTTACAAGATCATTGAGTTCAAGAACAGTAAGTTCCTTGATAGCGTCGATTAATTCCTGAGTGGATAATTTTGCCATGATTGTTTTCCTCCATTAAAAATTTTTACGTTCCCCTCTGCGGGGTATTATTCGTTAATTTCCGCCGGGCGCTTACTCTGCGCTCTCTTCTGCGGGTGCTTCCTCAGCTGCAGGTGCTTCCTCAGCGGGAGCCTCTTCTGCTGCGGGAGCTGCCTCCTCTGCTGCAGGTGCTGCTTCCTCTGCGGGAGCTGCCTCTGCTGCGGGAGCTGCCTCCTCTGCGGGCTTCTCGATCTCTACAGCGCCGCCCTTATCAGCCAGCTGCTGCATAACACGTGCGAAGTTCGCAATAGGTGACTGAATGCTGCCAAGCAACTTGGAGAGGAGTTCCTCTCTGGACGGAACCTGAGAAAGTGCAATGATTCCGGCCTGATCGTAGTAGGTGCCGTCAACGACGCCGCATCTAAGCTCGAGTGCGGGTGCTTCCTTAGCGAACTTTGCAAGTACGCGGGCGGGAGCAGTAGCATCATCCTTGGATATTGCGATAGCGTTGGGTCCCTTCAGATCATCCTTAAGCTGCTCGTAGTCGGTTCCCTCGAATGCGAAACGCATCATCGTGTTCTTATATACCTTATAAGTAACGTTGGCCTCGCGAAGGGCGCTACGAAGGCGAGTATCCTGTTCCACCGTAAGACCGCGATAGTCTACGAGTACGACTGCTGCCGCATCCTTGACATTCTCTGCAATCTCATTAACGATCGGTTTCTTAAGTTCAACCTTTGCCATGTCATATCTCCTTTCTGATTTTTTATTAAGAAAAAACTCCTACTATCCAAAGACAGTAAGAGAACACATTCAAAGAAGCCCTGTGGGCTTATATATGCATTCCTCGGCAGGTACTTGGTTAGGCCTTTCGGCGCCTGCTGTCTTCGGGCAGTTTTTTCACGAAGACTAAAATATCATACTCCACCCCATGGTGTCAAGCACTTTTTTCACCGGGCCCCCAGCGCGGGAATGAGATCCGCGGCGATTTCCTCCGCCCGCTTTTCCCAGGTGTGGGCCGCGGCCGCATTGCGCCCCGCGCGGGAGATTTCCTGGAGCCTCGCCCCGTCGGAGAGAAGCCCGCACACTATGTCCACGACCCTGCCGCAGTCGGAGAGGTCGAACATCTCGAACGGCGGATTCGCGAAGGTCTCCCTGAGATACTCCGTCGAATCGGTGACGACCGCTGCCCCGTTCAGCATGCCGTTGAACACCCGCTCGTGCGCACCGTCCTTAAACCAGGTCATGGTGTTCAGCACAATCTTCGAGCGACCCATGAGGTCGAGCACCTCCGGGGCCGAGACCTTCCCCAGGTAGTCCACGTTGGGGAGCGATACCCACGGGCAGATGTCCCAGCCCGCGCCCGCCAAAGTTATGTCAACCCCGCTCTCGGCCAGGCTCTTTAATATGATGTTTCTGTAGTGGGATGCGGCGAGGGACTCCAGGTAGCCCAGGTCCCGGCACAGCTGCTTAATCGCGTTCGCATCGAAAGAAACGCCGTGCCTCCCGAGGACAACGGGCAAAGCCTCCTCGAGCACGGTGTCGGGGCTCGAGATCATGAGCGCCAAGGCGTCGTCGGCCACGGCCTCGCAGTCGAAATCGTATACGGAAAAATCGGGGGCCGCCTCCTCGCGAAACGCATCCGCATTCCCGCCCGCATACAGAACGCCCATCCGCCTGTCCACCATGGGAAGGACTCCCGCAGCAGACTCCGTGCCTCCGTGCGGAAGAAAACCGCATATATTTATATTAGGAAAATACCGGCTCACGTAGTCCATGTGCTTCCGGTCTATGGTGAGGACTGCCGTGCGCGCAGGCGCCCGGTCCAGCGCATCCATGTACCACGCGGGGTGGTCCACCAATATATCCACGAAGGGAATCCGGAGCGACTCCCAGATGCTTTCGCCCTCCACCAGCTCCATGTTGAGCCCGAGGTTGTTGAAGCCTATGGCGGCGTCCACCGGCTCCTTCACGAAGCCGTGCAGCCCGCCGAGCGCACGAACCATGTCCGAACTGTCGAACTCGAACACCTCGTATCCGATCCGCTCGAACCCGCGCTTAAGCCCCGCCCCGAATATGTCGAGGTTACCGTGCGCTCCCTTCAGGAGCACAATCCTGCCGGCCGCCATCTTTTCACCCCCGCGCTCGCCCATCTAAGGCACCAGAATCTTAACGGCCTCGGGATAGAGCCTTAGATGTGCCTCCCTCTGCGAGCCGCCGAACTCTCCGTCCAGAGTCCAGGCGATCTCCTTGTCGGAGGTAAGCCTCACCTCGTCCGTCTGGAACACCTCGATGTATTTGTTCTCGACGCTGCCGGTGGCCAGCGCGCCCAGCACGCCCTGCATGTCGAAGATGGTCGGAGCCGCCTTGATAAGCATGATCTCGAACACGCCGTCGTCGAGCTTTATCCTGTCTACGTTGGGAAGCTTAAATCCGCCCACGGACGTCGAATTGGACACCGCGCCGAAGATGTAGGTCCCCTCGTGAGTCTCCCCGTCGTGCTCGACCTTGAGCTTATAGGTCCTGGTGAGAGCATCGGGCAGTGCCATAATGCCGCCGAGTATATACGCCGCGTGACCAATGGCGTTCTTAACGTCCTGATTCGTGTCGTAAGACACGGCCGTAAACGCACCGAATGCCGCCACGTAGTTAAAGAACGTGTCGTTGAGCCTGCCCACGTCGTACGTGAACGTGCTGCCCTTCAATATGGCGTCGCACACGCCGGCCACGGTCTCGGGAATCCCCACGCTCTTGGCGAAGTCGTTGGTGCTGCCCGCCGGGAAGTATCCCAGCGGCAGGTCGTAGCCGTGGTTCATGTAGCCGTTTATCATGTGACTCATGGTGCCGTCGCCGCCGAAGCAGGCGACCACGTCGAACCGGCCCTTCGCCTTACCGAGGATGTCCTCGCAGGTCAGGTTATACGCCGGCAAAATCGGGTAGACAGTCACCTCGCACCCGCCCACGGTGAGCTGATCGATGATGCTGTACAGTTTATCTCTGGCCGTCCCCATTCCCGCGCTGGGGTTTATTATCAGTAGTACTTTTTTCATCCGTTAATTTCTGCCTCCAGGTATTCCGCCATTGCCTTTTCTTTCTCGCGCGCGGCCTCTGCGTCGGCCGCGTTGACGCTCACGTAGACCTTGATCTTCGGCTCGGTGCCGGAGGGCCTTATCACCACGGAGCTGCCTCCCTCCAGAAGGTATCTGAGGACGTCGGAGGACGGCAATCCGTCCACGCCCTTCTTGTAATCGAGCGCCGTTTCCACCTTATTGCCGGCAATCTCGGCCACGCCGCCGCGCAGTCCCTCCATGATGTCCTGCATCTTGCGGAAGCCGGAAGCGCCCTCGAACTGGTACGAGTAGAGGGTGTTGAGACAGTAGCCGTACTCCTCGTAGATTTCCCCGAGCCTGTCTATGAGGCTCTTGCCGACTGACGCGTAGTACGCGAACATCTCGCAGATGAGGAAGGCGCCGTCCACGGCGTCCTTGTCCCTGACGTAGGCGCCGGAGAGGTATCCGTAGCTCTCCTCGAATCCGAAGATATAGGAGTCTTCCTTACCGTCCTTCTCGAGCAGGCCGATCTGCTCGCCGATGTACTTGAAACCGGTGAGGACCGTTACGGTGCGCACCCCGTAGCGCTCTGCGATGCGGTCCACCATGTCCGTGGAAACGACCGTCTTAACGAGGACGGGGTTCTCGGGCATGGTGCCGTTGGCCGTCCTCCTCGAGCAGATGTAGTCGAAGAGGAGTATTCCCACCTCGTTGCCGGAGAGGAGCCTGTAGTCCTCGCCCGAGGGATCGTTGTTCTTAACCGCGATGCCGACCCTGTCGCAATCGGGATCGGTGGCGACGAGCAGGTCGGCGTTATTGCGGGCCGCGTACTCGATGCCCAGGCGCATTGCTTCCCGGATCTCGGGGTTCGGATAGGGGCAGGTGGGGAAGTTCCCGTCGGGGTGCTCCTGCTCCTTGACCACGGTAATGTTCGTGTAGCCGCTCTCCTTAAGAGTGCGGAGCACGGGCTTTAAGCCCGCTCCGTTGAGGGGCGAGTAGACGATGGCGATGTCCTTGTTGACCTCGGCGTCACCGAGCACGGACTGCGCCTTCACCTCCTCCACGAACTTCGTGTAGACCTCGTCTTCGATGTAGGAAATCACGCCCTGCTTCAGGCCTTCCTCGAAGTCCATGGACGTGACGCCGGTGAAAGTATCGAGCTTCTCTATCTCAGAGAGAACCTCGGAGGCCGCGTCCGTGGTCATCTGGCAGCCGTCGGGGCCATAGACCTTATATCCGTTGTACTTGCTGGGGTTGTGCGACGCGGTAACCATAACGCCCGCCGCGCAGCGATAGTACCTGGTGGCGTAGGAAAGGCAGGGCACCGGCATGAGCTCGGGATAGATGTACACCCTTATTCCGTTTGCGGCGAAAACGCCCGCCGCCACCTTGGAAAACACGTCGGACTTGATCCTCGAATCGTAAGACATGGCAATCTTTCGGTCGTCGCCCGAGAAATGATTGTTTACATAATTCGCCAGGCCCTGAGACGCCTTAGCCACGGTGTGGATGTTTATCCTGTTGGTCCCCGCTCCGATGACTCCCCTAAGTCCCGCGGTACCGAACTCCAAATCGCGATAGAACGCATCCTCCTTCGTCTCGTCGTCGTTCTCCATGGCGACGAGCTCCTTCTCCACGTCGGGATCGCCCTTCGCGTTCTCTCTCCATACCTTATATAACTCGTTGATTCTGTCCATTACAATCTCCTTTCCACCCACTATCGGGGCCCCAACCCCGTTAATTTTTTCACCAATTCGGCTGTTTGATTAACATCATAGCCCCATTGGGGAAAAAGTCAATATTTCAAGCCGCCTCTACGCGGTTTTTTTCTTTCTGAGAAGGCCGCCCGCGCCGTCGATAATCAGGCTCGACACCCACGCGAGAATCACGCTTATCACCACGATTACGAGATAGTGGCGGATGCACTTGTTCTCCACGAAGGGCGTCAGCTTATACAGCCTTATCACCAGGATGTGCGCCAGGTAGAGGTTCAGCGATATCTTCCCGAAGAACGAGAAGAACGCGTGAAACGCCTTCGCCCTGACGAGCTTAAACACGAGGATCAGCATCACCGTGAGCCCCATTGCCGGGAAGAAGAAAAACAGCCTCTTCCAGCAGCCGCTGAGCACTCCGAGTTCCAGCACGTAGAACCCTGCGGCCGTCAATATGGCCGCCGGCACATAAATTAACGCTGAAATCCTCTTATTGTCGTAGACCCACCTGCTGCACATGCAGCCGAAGATGAACACCGGGAAGCGGTTTATGCCAATCTCCACGAGCGAGTAGTAGTCGGGATGCGCTGCCGAGAGGCCGACGATCCCCGCGATAACGGCGGCTATCATGATTGCGCCCGCCGCGAATACGCGCAGGGAGCCGCCCTCGTTCCCGTAGTACAATATGTTATAAATCAGGGGATAGAACAGGTAGCAGACCAGGATGACCGATACAAACCATATCTGCTGGTCACCGCTAATCCAAAACTCTACCATTAGAATTTTCGAAACGAAGCCGGTCAAGCTCTTTTCCACCACGACCCCGGTTATAAACCAGTACGCGCCGCAGATGAGGAGCACCGGCCAGAAAAGCCTGGTGAAGCGCTTGACGTACCACCCCGCCAGCTTCACTTCCTTCTTTTTCATGGAATAGAAGAGGAACACGCCCGAGCAGAAAAGGAAAATCTCGCACCCCATGTTGCCGCGCTTGAGCACGAACTGCAGCGGATCGAGCATGGACGTGGTGGCAGAGTAGTCGAGCCCGAGGATGGCGATGGCATGGAAGAACACGATCCACACAATGCTGAAGCCGTAGACCTCGTTGCGATAGCGGCTTATGTCGCCGAAGGCGAACCCGTCCGTTATCCTGCTGTCTTTTTCAATACCGCTCTTCCCGTCACTCATATCAATCCATCCAAAGCTTTTTTATTTTTCCTTTTCCATCCACATCTTCTTCATTATGAAGTCCGTGGGGAAGGAGAACACCTTAAGGGACAGCACGCCGACA
>JAILAS010000035.1 GCA_024681495.1 Eubacterium sp.
GGATCCGTTGCAATTTTTATACTATGATGCCCTTATGACATCCGCCATATCATAGAGGCCTTTGTCCTTACCTGCCAGGAACTTGGCCGCACTGACCGCGCCCTTGGCGAAAATAGCCTTGGAGTAAGCCGTATGGGTAAACGTAATCACTTCGTCGGTTCCGGCGAAGATAACATCGTGCTCGCCGACAATAGTGCCGGCCCTTACAGCGCTTATTCCCAGCTCCTTCTTGTCACGCTTGCGACGCACCTGACTCCTGTCGTATACGTACTCGAAAGCGTCTCCCGCAGCCTCGTTCACCGAGTCGGCCAGGGCTATGGCCGTACCCGAAGGCGCGTCGAGCTTTTGGTTGTGATGCTTCTCGACTATCTCCACGTCGAATCCCGCGGGGACGAAAACGTCTGTGGCCTTCTTAAGAAGCTCCATGAGGGTATTGATACCCAGTGACATGTTCGCCGACCTCAAAATCGCGGTCTTTTGGGAAACCTCGTCGATGCGCGCCACCTGCTCCTCAGAAAGTCCCGTGGTGCAGATAACCGCAGGCACGCCCCTGCTCTCCATGTAGTCGAGCAGCGCGTCCACCGCCGGAGCGCCGGAGAAATCGATTATAACATCCGCCTGCTCCTTCACATCCTCGAGGGACGAGTAAATCGTGTATCCGGGGCCTTCTCCGGCCTCAAGGGCCACACCGGCCACTATCTCTATATCGGAATCCTCGCGGCATATGTCCGTCACAACGGCGCCCATATGTCCGGAAGCTCCGTGCATAATAGCTCTAATCAATGCCAAATCTCCTATTTAAAAACTACTTGTTACTTAACCTCGATGCCGAACTTCTTCATCTCCTCGATGAGCTTGCGGCCGTTGGCCTCCTCGATTTCGGTGAGGGGCGCCCTGAGGTGCCCTGCGTTAAAGCCCATCGCATTCACGGCGTGCTTAACGGGGATGGGGTTAACCTCCGAGAAGAGCGCGTGGATGAGGGGCATAGCCTTGAGCTGAATCTCAGATGCCTTCTTCACGTCACCGTTCAGGAACGAAGCCACCATCTCATGGGTCTGACGGGGAGCGACGTTGGCGAGTACGGAAATCACGCCGATGCCTCCGATGGACAGCATGGGTACTACCATGTCGTCGTTTCCGGAGTACAGCTCGCAGTCGCCGTTGGTATAGTGCATGAGGTCGGCCGCGTAGGTGATGTCACCGGTTGCGTCCTTCATGCCGACAATATTGTCCACTTCCTTAATGAGCTCGGCGGCGGTGTCTGCGTTTACCTTGCAGCCCGTGCGGCTGGGCACATTGTACACGATAACGGGTACATTGATGGACTTGGCCACCTCGGTGTAGTGAACCTTAAGGCCCTTCTGAGTGGCCTTGTTATAGTAGGGTGTAACCACGAGAACCGCGTCTGCGCCGAAGGAGTCCGCCTCCTTGGAGAGAACTACCGCGTCGGCCGTGCAGTTCGAGCCTGTTCCGGCGATTACGGGCACGCGCTTCTTCGCCATAGCAACCGCCTGCCTGATGCACTCGGCATGCTCCTCCATGGTGAGCGTGGAGCCCTCTCCGGTGGTGCCTACGATAACGATGGCGTCGGTGCCATTGTCACAATGCCAGTCAATAAGTCTCTGAAGCTCGTCAAAATCTACGTTGTCATCTTTGTCAAAAGGTGTCACGATAGCGACACCGGAACCCTTGAAAATCGACATGTCTTTCTCCTTATTTCTCTCTGTCATAGTTGACATAAAACCAATAGGGTGTCACGGGGACACCTACCGTCTGATATTACCACAAATCCCGTAGAATTGCCAATAAAACGGATGTATACATTATTTGCCGCCCCGTTCCGGGGCGCAATATGCCACCCCGCCGGGTCTGGTTTACATAATCCAGTCCGCCTGTCAGCCCTCGTTCTTGCGGATCTTCGACCTCTTCCTGAGGGTGGGATCGAGGATCTTCTTACGGATTCTGAGGCTCTCGGGAGTGACCTCGAGGAGCTCGTCGTTGTCGAGGAACTCCAGGCACTGCTCGAGGCTCATCTCCTTCTTCGGGGTGAGCGTGAGCGCCTCGTCGGAGCCCGAAGCACGCGTGTTGGTGAGGTGCTTCTTCTTGCAGACGTTAATCTCTATGTCCTCGGGCTTGGCGCTCTGTCCGATGACCATTCCGGAGTAGACCTTCTCGCCCGGTCCGATGAAGAGCGCGCCCCTCTCCTGCGCGATAAACAGTCCGTAGGTCACGGACTCGCCGCTCTCGAACGCTATGAGCGATCCCTGCGAGCGGAAGTTGATGTCGCCCTTGTAGAGGTCGTATCCGTCGAACTGCGTGTTCATGATGCCGTTACCCTTGGTGTCGGTCATGAACATGCCCCTGTAGCCGATGAGGCCCCTGGCGGGAATGCGGAACTGAATCCTCTGGTAGCCGCCGTTGCCGACTCCCATGTTGAGCAGCTCGCCCTTCCTGGAGGAGAGCTCCTGGATGACTGCGCCAGAGAACTCGTCGGGAACGTCGATGTAGCACATCTCCATGGGCTCGGTCTTCTTGCCGTTCTCGTCTGTGGAGTAGAGCACCTCGGCCTTGCTGACCGCGAACTCATACCCCTCGCGGCGCATGTTCTCGATGAGCACCGAAAGATGCAGCTCGCCGCGTCCGGACACCTTGAGGCAGTCCGGGCTGTCGGTCTCCTCGACCCTGAGCGAAACGTCGGTGTTGAGCTCCCTGAACAGCCTGTCCCTGATGTGGCGGCTGGTCACGAACTTGCCCTCCTGGCCGGCCAGGGGCGAGTCGTTTACGACGAAGTTCATGGAGATAGTGGGCTCGGAAATCTTCTGGAACTCGATGGCCACGGGGTCAGCGTCGAGCCCGCAGATCGTATCTCCGATGTGGATGTCCGAAATACCCGATATGGCGACAATGGAGCCCACCGTAGCCTCATCGACATCCACCCTGTTGAGCCCGTCGAACTCGTAGAGCTTGGTGATGCGCACCTTCTGGCTCTTTTCGGGGTCGTGGTAGTTCACCACCACGGCCTCCTGGTTCACCTTGAGGGAGCCGTTGTCGATCTTGCCTACGCCAATCCTGCCCACGTACTCGTTGTAATCTATGGTGGAGATGAGCACCTGGGTGTTGGCCTCGGGATCGCCCTCGGGGGCGGGTATATAGTCGATAATGGTCTCGAAGAGGTCGACCATGTCTTCCTTCCAGTCCTTCGGATTTATCTTCGCCCAGCCGCCCTTCGCGGACGCATAGATGAAGGGACAGTCGAGCTGCTCGTCGGAGGCCTCGAGGTCCATGAGGAGCTCGAGAGTCTCGTCTACCACCTCCTTGGGGCGCGCCTCGGGGCGGTCCACCTTGTTGATGCAGCAGATTACGGGCAGATCCAGCGCCAGCGCCTTCTGGAGCACGAACTTGGTCTGGGGCATGGGACCCTCGAAGGCGTCCACCACCAGAACCACTCCGTTAACCATCTTGAGCACTCGCTCGACCTCACCGCCGAAGTCCGCGTGTCCCGGCGTGTCGACGATGTTGATCTTAACGCCCTTGTACGTAACGGCCGTATTCTTCGAGAGGATGGTGATTCCCCTCTCCCTCTCGATGTCGTTCGAGTCCATGACCCTCTCGGCCACTTCCTGGTTCTCGCGGAACGCGCCTGACTGCTTCAAAAGCTCGTCGACCAGCGTGGTCTTACCGTGGTCTACGTGGGCGATTATGGCTATATTTCGAATATCTTCCCTTTTCGTTATCATAAATAAAACCTCTTATTAACAAAAGAATTTTTCGCAGCCTTTCTATTATATGCCTCAATATGTCAAAACGCAAGCGCAGGTCCGTCAAAAAAACAACCCACCCCGTAAAGGGATGGGCTGTATATGTTTGAATGACAATACTTTCCGTATGGAACAGAAATTATTTCTTCTTTGCAGCGTCGAAACGAGCCAGCATGGAACGGGGTGAAGCATAAGCACGCTCGTATCTGGGGCACTTCTCGTATCCGGGAATACCTGCGAGATACTTCGCGATCTTCTTCAGCTCGTTCAGGTCGTAACGGCTCATGAGGGTAATCTCCTCCATAAGAGGTGAACCACCGCCGTGTACACCTGCAACTGCCTGAGCAGCCTCGAATGCGTCGCAGAGCTTGTTCTCCATCATACGCATTACGCGGTGAGTGTTCTCGGTAGACCACTCGGGGTTACGCTGGATGTACTTGTTGCAAAGCTCTGCAGTCTCGGGAGCGAAGAAGCTCTCCTCGGTAGGCAGAGATGCGCAGATACCGCCGGTAAGGTCTGCCATGGTCTCATACTCGTGATAGATGTTGTGACCTGCCAGACGACGGCCTGCGTTGGTAAGGATCTCATCGGGTACCCACTGTCCACTGGGGAACTCCTGAGCACGATGTCCTGCCTGCTGACCTGCAGCGTATACAAGCTCGGCAGTCTGGATGATATCGCAAAGCTTGGAACGTACGTGAGACTCCTTAGCGATGTCATTTACCTCAGCAACGAGAGCTGCCTGGGAAGCGATAACCTCGGAAACAGCGGTCTTGCAGCCGGTGTAAGAATGACGATGATAGTGAGCAAACATAAGAGCAAGGTAACCTGCGAAACGACATACACCCTCGTTGTCACGACCGCACATGAATACACGATCATAGGGAACGAAGCAGTCATCGAAGATGGTAAGAGACTCAACATCACCGATCCTTGCGAAGGGAGCGTCAAGGTTGGTTCTCTTATGATGAAGTCCGGGAAGAGCCATGAGCTTAACACCATCCCAGTCAGCGGGAAGAGCGAATGCTACTGCGTAGTCCCTGTCCTCTTCGTCCATGAACTTCGTGGGGTTAACGATGATCTCATCTACGTAAGGTGCGTTGGAGTTACAAATCTTAGCTCCGCGAACCTTAATACCCTTGCAGGGCTTACCGTCTACGCCGATACCGTCTACATCAGTCTCGAGAACGTGTACGAACTGATCGGGATCCGGCTGCTGGTGAGCTCTCTTATACTTCTTATTACGAGAACCCTTAACGTCGGTCTGTGCGCAGTTAGCCACGAGATCGTACTCCTGAAGGTACTCGATGTACTTCTTAAGTCTCTGGTGATACTCGGTACCGCAAGCCTCATCGCAGTCATAGGTTACAGAGTAAAGAGCATTGATAGCGTCAGTACCCATGCAACGCTGCATGCAGCCACCCACTCTGTGGCAGATGAGACGGGTCATGAGCTGCTTGGTCAAAAGATCTTCCTTGGACTGGTTGATGTGGCAGCATCTGTTGTGCTTCTTTCCGTTGCCATCATCGATAACACAGACGTCAGCATACTCAGGATCGTTAGCTGTGTCAAAGCACTGCTTCATAACGTAAGCACCGCCCTTTACCCAGTCGGCGAGATCCCTCTCTGCGCCCTGCTTTCCATTGGAACGATCAATCTTTTTTCCGTGAAGATAAACGTTCGGCTTCATCTTCAGCAGTCTTTCTTTGTACTGTTCGTAAGTTCCGATTGCCATTGTGTGACCTCCTTAATAAATAGGTTGGATTGGGGGATACGGTCTCATGCAAAAGCATGAAACTCCAAAAAAAGCGTATCTATAAACATTATAACGTTTCACAATGGGATTTCAACCTCTAATTTTTATTATTGGAACACGAAAAAAGGACCGCCATACGGCGATCCTTAACATTCAAAAATTAGTCCTGGGCAATGATCTCCTTCTTATTGTAGGAGCCGCAGTTCTTGCATACGCGGTGGGGAACCATAAGCTCGCCGCACTTGCTGCACTTAACCAGGGTAGGAGCCTTCATCTTCCAGTTAGCTCTCCTTCTGTCTCTTCTTCCTTTGGAAGATTTGTTCTTAGGGCAGATTGACATTGATTACACCTCCTTCACACACGGTAATGATATATATGTGAATGAATCATATACATAGTCTTGCGAATTTCGCACTAAGCTATTATATCGGTGCTCACGCTTATTGTCAATCACTTTTTTGACATTTGACGGGCTTTTTATGTCCCCGCGCGAATCCGCCCTGCACTGCGAATTTTCGGCGGTCGTTTCGCCCTCCCCCCGGCGGTTCCGTGATATAATCGAAGAATCTCCCGGGCAGCCCGGGATTGCACCGAAAGGAGCCGACAATATGATTAAAATCTACGCCTTAGGCGACAGCAACACATACGGCTACGACCCGCGCCTGGGATCCGGCGGCCGGTACCCGAAGGACGTGCGCTGGACAGGGATAATCGACGGCACTGCCGGATTCTCGGTCGATAATCACGGCATAAACGGCGCCATAACCCCCTCCGGTCCGCGCACCATACAGGCCATCTGCGACGGCATCCGCGCATACGAGCCCGACGTCGTAACAGTGATGTACGGCTCGAACGACCTGATGAACATGGCCAGACCCTCTGCGGAAGAATCGGCCGCCAATATGGCACGCTTCCTGGACTCACTGGCCCGCGAGCTTCCGCGGATTCTTCCACGCATTCTCCTCCTGTCGCCGCCCGCTATGACCATGGGCGAATGGACCACCGCAGCTGGAGTGGACGAGTCGAAAAGATTCGGGGAATTCTACCGACCCGTGGCCGAATCGGCCGGAGTATCTTTCGCCGACACCTCGTCTCTGGCGCTTCCCATGTGCTATGACGGGGCACATTTGACCGCGCAGGCACATGGCCTAATGGCCGATTTTACGCTGTCTGCGGTACATAAAATGACCGCCTAGCACAAGAAAGGACACAAAAGAGACACTACAAAAATCACACCCCCGTTGCTATAATTACCTTGCGTGAGTTACATGGTTTCATAACCATCTTGCAAGTTTTTAATTCACATATAAAATAATTGCATTGCGAAGCACGGAATAACCAGGATGCTTCGCATAATCACGTCTAAACAAGCTACTACTTTTTATAGATATACAGAGGTGTGTGTATGAAATACAAAATTGCTGTGGCCGCTATCTTTTGCGTCCTAATCATATTGGTCCTTTATCCGATAGTCCGGTCCTGGACCAACCAGACCGGTGACAATCCCCCGGGACAGGCGCCCTACACTTCCACGGTGAGCGGCGAC
>JAILAS010000054.1 GCA_024681495.1 Eubacterium sp.
GCTGTGGCCTTTCTCCACGCTGGGATGGCCTGACAAGACCGAGGAGCTCGACTACTTCTACCCCGGAGACGTACTGGTTACGGGATACGACATCATCTTCTTCTGGGTAATCAGGATGATATTCTCGGGCTATGAGCAGATGGGCGCGCGCCCCTTCCACACCGTGCTTTTCCACGGTCTGGTAAGAGACGATAAGGGTCGAAAGATGAGTAAGTCTCTGGGTAACGGAATCGATCCCCTGGAGATTATCGATAAGTACGGCGCGGATGCGCTTCGACTCACGCTGGTTACCGGAAATGCTCCGGGTAACGACATGCGCTTCTACATGGAGAAGGTCGAGGCCAACCGCAACTTTGCCAATAAGGTTTGGAACGCATCCAGGTTTATCCTCATGAACCTGCCTGAGGAGGGCTACGAGAAGCCCAAGGCCGGTGACTATCACGCCTGCGACAGGTGGATCAGATCCCGCCTCGACAGGGTGGTCGAAGAGGTTACCGAGAACATGGAGAAGTTCGAGATGGGCATTGCCGTGTCCAAGGTCTATGACTTTATCTGGAACGAGTTCTGCGACTGGTATATAGAGCTGGTTAAGCCCAGGCTGTACGCAGCCGGGGAGGATCCGGTCAGCGCCGCTGCCGCATTGGACACCCTTACGGATGTGTTGGCGGAGTCCCTTAAGCTCCTGCATCCCTTCATGCCGTTTATCACCGAGGAGATATACCTCTCGATAAGGCCCGAGGAGGAGTCCATCATGATAAGCGACTGGCCCGTATACGATGCATCCGGCAGGGATGAGGCAGCCGAGGCTGAGCTCGAGGGAGTGATGAGCCTGGTGCGCGGGCTCAGAAATGTTCGCTCGCAGATGAACGTTCCCAACTCCAAGAAGGTATCCGTGACCATTACCACCGAGGACAAGGCTCTCGCTGACGCCTTCACCTCGGGCGAGTATTCGCACCTGCTCCTGGCCTCTGAGATCGAGGTAATAGAGGGCGCTGCGAATGCCCCGGAGGATGCGGTGTCTGTTGTTACTCCGTACTCCACGGCCTACATGCCGCTCGACGAGCTGGTCGACGTGGAGAAGGAGAAGGCGCGCCTTCAGGACGAGCTCTCCCGACTGGAGAAGGAGCTCAAGCGTTCCCATGGCATGCTTGGAAATGAGAAGTTTGTTAAGAATGCCGCTCCCGCCAAGGTAGAGGAGGAGCGCGAGAAACTCAAAAAATACGAGGAGATGGCCGCGCAGGTAAAAGAGCGTATTGCGCAGCTGTCCTAGAGTGTGATATTATGTAAAGTAGTGGGCATTTATGGCCCTTTTGCAAAAAGGGCAATTGACACGCGAGGAAGATATGGCTCCTGATGAAAAGGTTCTCGATGGGGATACGGAACTTGCCGAAGCCGAAGAGAACATTACACCCAGACAAGTGAATAATGTCGAGGTACGTGTGTCCAGAGACAAGATGTCAGCCTATGTTATGCTTGCCAGAGCGCAGGGTCCGATTACGGTTGACGATGTTGTCTTTGCTTTGAATGCCGCCGGAGTGGTTTACGGAATAAGCGAGGCGAACATACGGAAGGTGATTTCTCAGGAGGGTTTCCTCGAGCCTGTTCCCGTAGCTATTGGTACGGAGCCGGTTCCCTCGATTCCCGGTAAGTTCACATACCACTTCGAGAAAGAGGTTAACGGCAAGCCACAGGTTCTCGCTGATGGCTCTGTTGACTATCTCAATGTTAATGCGATTTCCATTGTTGAAAAAGACGATGTGATTGCCGAATACTCGCCTGCCGTTCAGGGTACTGACGGCTATAACGTACTGGGACAGAGCATCCTGGTTAAACGTGTGCCCGAGCTCCCGCCCCTCAGGGGTAAGGGGTTCACGCGTTCCGAGGACGGAAGGACTTACACGGCGAATATTACCGGCAAGGTAAATGAAGAAAACGGCAGGATCGTCATCTCGGCGGTCTATGAGCTGCCTACTGATGCCAGCATTGCCACCGGCAATATTGACTTCAGGGGCGACGTGGTCATTCACGGCGCGGTCCGTGACGGCATCACCATAAAGGCGACCGGTTCCATAACGGTCGACGATATCGTGGAGGGCGCCCAGCTCGAGGCGGGCGGGGACATTGTTCTCAAGCAGGGCCTTATGGGAAATTCCAAGGCCATCATCCGGTGCGACGGAAACCTCACCGCGAAGTTCGTCGAGTTCTGCTACGTGGAGGCGCGCGGCGACATTCACGCCGAGAGTTTCATGGAGTGTGAGATATACTGCTACGGCAGAATCGTGCTCGACGGAAGAAAGAGTAAGATCATCGGCGGTTCCACGGTTGCCATTGGCGGCATTGTCGCCGAGTTCATCGGCAATGCGGCGGGCGTTTCGACCTTCGTCAAGGCGGGGGCGGATGCCGAGCTCAAGTTCCAGCTTATTTCTCTTAAGAAAAAGATGGAGGCCACCCAGAACAGTATCAAGCGAGTGGAAGAGGGCCTGGATATCATCTCCAGGATGGAGAGGCTCGGTCAGGGCGATCCGGAGGAGAATAAGGCCAACCGAATGCAGCTTATGCGCGTTAAAATCAGGGATTCATCCATACTTTCCGCAGACAGGATCGAGATGGACCGAATCGAGCATCTTATTACCGCGGGACAGGGCGTCGACATCATGGTAAGGAATACCGTTTTCGCCGGCACCCACGTTAAGATAGGAGATGCTACATACCTGGTTAAGAGCGACGATTACCGCCTGTCCTTCGTGGAAGAAGAGGACGGAATCAAGGTGTTGAGATACTGATGGACTTTTCGGAGACTGTTTCATATATATACGATTTAAGCAGATTTACAGACAAACACGATTTGTCATATACGAGGCGGCTTCTCGGATGGCTCGGACATCCGGAGAAGTCGTTTCGCGTGGTGCATGTGGCCGGCAGCAATGGTAAGGGGTCGGTCTGTGCCTATACTGACAGCATACTCCGTGAGGCCGGATATCGGACGGGGCTTTTCACC
>JAILAS010000113.1 GCA_024681495.1 Eubacterium sp.
GGCGCCCACGAACGCCGGCAGCTACGGTGTGATGGCCAGCGTCGCATCCGACGGGAATTACAATGCGGCCGCCACGGGTGTGGTTCCGTTCGAGATTGCTAGAATACCGCTGACTGTAACCGCTCTCGATTCGAGCGTGACCTTCGGTGAGGAGGCCGCAGACACAGGAGTGACCTACAGCGGATTCCTGGACGGCGAGGGAGTAGATGATCTCAAGGGTACCCTGGGATATATCTACAAGAGCATTGCGGGCGATTACTACGTGGCGGGCGACGTCGATTACGGAAAGACCGGCACCTACGTGATAACGCCCTTCGGCTACACCGCCGACAACTACGAAATAACCTATGTAAACGGCTCACTGACCGTCAATGTGGCATCCGAGACACCCGAACTTACCGCGGACAATATCGCTTACGAGGGCGTGGCGTATAACCACATGACGCTGGATGCACAGAGCACGGGAGATGTGACCTACAGCTTCTACACGGCCACCGAAATTACTGAGGCCGCGTACAATGCGCTCGCAGACGGCAGCAGGGCCACATACACCACCGACGAGGGCACCGAGTACTATCAGGTGACGGAGACGTCCAACGTGCCCGTATCGGTGGGTGATTACGGCGTGGTGGCTCACGTGGCCGCAGACGAAAACTACACGGCGTCGACTTCCAATTTTGCACCGTTCACCATCTCGAAGGCGTCGCTTACCATTACCGCGAACGACTGCGAGGTCTCCTACCTCGATCCGGCCGCCAATGCCGGAGTGACCTTCAGCGGCTTCGTAAACGGCGAGGAGAGCGACGCGGGCACGCTTCTAAGCGGATCCGTAGTATACGCATACGTAGACGGCGATAACGTGCCCTACACGGCCGGCAGCGACGCGGGTGACTATACGATAGACATCTCCGCATCCACATTGTCGGCAGACAACTACGAAATAACCTACGTAAACGGCACGCTTACCGTACTGCCCATAGCCAACCACGTGACCGTTACCGCGCAGAGCATTGACTACGACGGCGAGGCCTACGATTCAGATTCATCGCGGCTGGTGACTACCACCTCAGGCAGCGGCACCGTCAGCTACTCATACTACGAGGAGATTACCTCCGACGAGTACGCCGCGCTGGGCGCCACGGATAAGGTCGGTGTCAGGACCGTCACGGACGGAAGTGATACGGCATATTACAGCCCGATTTCCGGTGCGCCCACAGATCCCGGCAATTACGCAGTTGTCGCCACCGTGGCATCCGACGGAAACTACAACGAGGCCGGCTCGGAGCCTGCAGTGTTCACGATTCGCCCGATAATCACCTACGATTACAATGACGACGAGACGCTGCCCGCATCCGGTGACACGCTCTACACCATCGTGGAATACGGCGCGACAGTTACGGCTGACACTCTCAGTGCGGCCGCACCGTCCCGCGAATACTATACATTCACGGGCTGGGCCGATGCGGCCGGCAATGCGGTGACGAGCATCGCCTCCGTGACCGCAAACACGACGCTCTACGCGCAGTGGAAGGAGACCGTGGCTCCGAACGGCACCATCACCGTAAACGACAGGGATTCCTGGAGCTACCTGGTCAGCCCGATTGCATTCGACTACCTGTACTCCACTGCGAAGACAGCGGTAATTGAGGCCGAAGACGATGGAATCGTCTACACGAGCGACATGACTCACACGACCGAGGCCATACAGACCGGCGTCGTAAATAGCGGCATCGACACGATTTACTATCACGTATCGTCCTCCTCGAGCAGTGACGACGTGACCACATACACGTCCGACGAGATTAAGGCGCAGGACGACAGCTTCTGGTCCACATATTCGGACGGTGTGGTGCTCTCCGGAGAGATGTATCACGTAGTATACGCGAAGATTACCGACCGGGCCGGCAATGTGACCTACATCTCCACCGACGGACTCGACATTCACACCGAGGGCAGGACCAATGCGACGCTGTATCCCGACGATGATACTACCGAGACGGAAGACGGCGGATCGCTTACCACCGAGGTAGAGGTAGAGGAGAACTCGTCAAACGCTGTAGTCAAGATAACAGAGCAGGATTCCTCAGCCGACGCTACGTTCACCGTGGCCGACGGCTTTGGACGTGAGGCGGCGGTTACCACTCTGGATGACAAGGAGATCTACCTCTCATCCACCGACAAAGCCGTGCTCACGCTCAGGATTCAGGACGTTGACAGCGAGGATGATGACTTCATATCCGAAGAGGAGCTGGTGGAGGCTTACGTGGCCGAGACCGAGGCCGACGACGTGATAGGAGCATACGTGGATATTTCCATGTACCTGTCAGTAAACGACGGCGAAGAGGAGAAGCTCGTCAACACGAATACCAACGACGTGAGCATTAATCTGGGAGTTCCCGACAGCCTTCAGGGCATGGGAAGCTACGAGATCGTCAGGGTTCACGACGGCGAGGTGGCTGCGCTCGATACGACGTACAACAGCTCGGCTCAGACGCTGAACTTCACGACCAATAAGTTCTCTACGTACGCCATTGTTTACGTGCCCGCGGACAGCTCGTCAGACGACGAATCATCCGACGGTGATTCGGGCGGTCAGAGTAGCTCTGGCACAAGCGACAGCGATGATGACGACGATTCCGAGTACCTCAACAAGACGAATAGCAGCGGAGTCAGTGGACAGGATATCGTGGATGCGCTCGGCGTCGATCCCGAGACCGCGTCGAAGATACTCGACATGATGGACGAGTACGGCGTATCGCTCGACACGCTCCTGCTTACAGAGGACGCCATCACGAGCCAGACGAACGACAGCGACGCGAAGGGCACCGATTTCTCGAAGCTTAAGGCCCGCGCCATTAAGTGCAAGAAACATAGCATGGTGCTCAAGTGGAGCAAGCAGACCGGGGCCGACGGATACGACATCTACGGCAACTACTGCAACCTGAAAGGCAAGGTCTACAAGAAGGTTTACATAAAGAGCGTTGGCAAGAACGTCAGCAAGCTGAAGCTGAAGAAGCTCAAGAAGGGGCGTTACTACAAGTACGTTGTCAGGGCCTATAAGATAATCAACGGCAAGAAGTACACCATCGCCGCCTCGGTCACCATCCATTCGACCACTAAGGGCAGCAAGTATGGTGTCGCCAAGGCCGTGAAGATAAAGAAGGTCGGCAAGAAAAAGAAGAAGACCACCAAGGTCACCCTCAAGGCCGGCAAGAAGGCCAAGATTAAGGCGGTAGAGGTCCGGATGTTCAAGAACAAGAAGATCAAGCCGCACAGGAAGATCTGCTACGAGTCCAGCGACACGTCGATAGCTACAGTGACTAAGAAGGGCAAGATAATCGCCAAAAAGAAGGGCAAGTGCAAGATCTGGGTATACGCCCAAAACGGCGTCTTTAAGACGATAAATGTCACGGTTAAGTAAAATCGTATATTAGCGTATAAGGCCGTGCTCTCCGCAATGCGGGGGGCATGGTTTTTTGCTTTTTTTCGGGAGAGATTTGATTTGCGCAATGTCCAAATGTTTATTAAGTTTATGGGCCGTGAATCCGATAAAAATTATGGAGTTTCGTCATTCGAACGATGACATAATATTGCACACAGATTGTTAATGCCTGCTTTACTATGGTAATGTATGAGGCTAAAATGTAGGTGACAACGTAATTAGCAGTGTGTGGGAATGGAACAGTATATATGGGTATGGAAATTAATAACAACAATCCAACTGCAGCTTATATCGAAGGCTGTGCCGGAGTCATTTATAAGGGAAAAATCTATTTCACGACATTTTACCCCGTGGGGTGTCTGTACAGTTTCGATTTGAAAAGTAAAACCACTGAGTTTCTAAAGAGATTCCCTGTGGATAACGATAATGTCATGTGTCATATGGGAGCGGTTTTACACGGTAACGAGGCGTGGTTTGTCGCAAACGGTGTATGCAGGGTGCTTTGCGTGAATCTGGATACGCTCGAAACGGAGTTCTTTGATATTCCGAACCATGACTACATGAACGCTACGGGATTTGTGGATTATTTGATCTATGATGAAGATAAACTGGTAATGATTCCGTGCGGTCATGCACTTGATACGTTGATGATTGTGAATATGAGCGATCATTCCGTAGAGTCATTTTTTCATGTTATTCCCAATAAAAAATGCATCGGCGCTTATTTGCACGAGGATGAAATACGGTTTTTGTCCACGGACGGTAAGCTTATAGCTGTATTTAATCTGACAAAAAGAGAGTCCGTTATAGTTAACCGGGAGAAAGATCCCGTTGAATGGGGCTTCTCGTCGCTGGTTCAGGGTGGCTCCGAGGTATATCTGATTCCCCGGGATTACGGCGAAATAGGTGTACTTAGGCCGGAGAGTGATGAGCTGATCCGTGTGTCCATTCCCAATCCCGGATGTAGTTATTGCGGAGGACTTATGCTGAAGGAGGGGCTCCTCATGCTCGGATGGCGCGATGACAGGGGTGAAATACCCACCGATTCGGACGGCCGGCAGATGACAGAGTGTGTGTTTCTGACGCTGAAAGACAGCAGCGCAAGGGAGATTCGCTTCCCTCACGGACCGGTTGGCAGGGTACAGGAGTACATGACTTTGGTAGGTGAAGCGGATGGAATGCATGTCATCATGGGAAGTGATGGAAATATTTTCTTCGTAGACGATGAGGCCGGTATTAAAGAGGTGATAGAATACAGCATTGAGGCTGATGCAGAACTAAGTACTCCGATAATCGAGAGGCATTTTTCATTCGAAGTAATAAAGAACGTTAGGAATGGAATGGTCATCGAAGATGACTATATGAGTTTGGAAACGTTTGTGGATACGGTAGCTAAAAATGCCGGCACCTGGAGAGAATGACAGATGAGAGATGTGCGAATTAGTATTGTCATTGCGGTTTACAATATGGCTGACGATCTGGATAAGGCAATAGAAAGTGTTCTTAATCAGACGTATAAAAACTATGAGTTAATCGTTATGGATGGAGGATCTACGGACGGAACCGTAGATGTAATAAAAAAATATGAGGACAGACTGGCCTACTGGACCAGTGCGCCGGATGATGGCCCTTCTGATGCGATAAATAAGGCACTGCCCCACACTACGGGTGAACTCATCGGCTTTCTGGGGGCTGATGACAGTTATGAGCCGTACGCACTTGAGTGCGTGGCAAAAGCCTGCGACGAAGTGGAGGCAGATCTGTATTATGGAAATATGAGGACCGTCTGCGGCGACGAGAAAGAGGTTAAGGATTTAAAGAAATTTGATCCGGAGAAGCTTTTTGTGGAGGGCACTCAGTGGCTGGGGGCTGTATGCGCATTTGTTAAAAAGGAGCTGTTGGTTGTTAACTATCAAAAGAAAAACGATGTTCTGCTTACCGATTATCTGTTTTTCTTAAGGCTTTATGTAGAGGGACGTAAGTTCGCTCACATAGGGGATGACCGTCCGATAACCAATTTCTCCATAGGAGGAAGGACTACCAGCCTTAGGTACCGGACAATCAAGGATTCCGAGATGGTCAGGCGCCGTATTGTTGAGGAATATCCTCATAAAGGCAAGGAATTTGAAAAATACAAGAAGACTTTAAAAAAGATGTTTTCAATTGGAGTGTCAGAGTACTATATTGACTGTCTGAGTGATGAGAAATTACACGAGATAATACATACGGTCTTAGATTCGGAATTGGATTATGTTTTATTTGGATGCGGTCTCTTCGGAAAAGTGTGCGCCCGGCTTATGATTGGCGGCGGCATCGCTCCCGCTTTTTTCGTTGACAATAACGAGAGCCTTTGGGGAAGAGCGGTTGAGGGTGTTCGTGTGGAAAGCCCGGATATCCTGGAAACTCTGGAAGGAAAGGTGCTTATAGTCACGCCTCAGTTCGATTATGAAAAGGAGATTTTAAGACAGCTGAAGGAAATAAAGGCCGAAGAGAGGATGGAGGTCGTGAGGTTTTCCAACATTGCCGTAGCCATACATGAGATGGCAGGTGAAGACGTTCTCGAAGAGGCGTGGAAGCAGGGGAAAATATCTTAGGAGACAGGTTATGATTATTACGAGAACACCCTTAAGAATATCGTTTTTTGGTGGCGGAACCGATTTGCCCGATTATTATCTGAACCGGGGAGGAGAGGTTATTTCCACCACTATTGACAAGTATCTGTACATTACTTGTCGTCACATGCCGCCGTTTTGGGATTATAAGCACAGGCTCGTGTACGGATCTAAGAGTGAATTCGTTTCCAATATTGACGATATAGAACACCCTTCGATACGAGAGACGCTAAGGTTTTTGAATATCGATTACGGCGTCGACATGCACTATAACACCGACATTCCCGCCAGATCCGGAATAGGTTCCAGCTCGTCGTTTACAGTGGGGCTTTTAAATGCGCTGAACGGACTGGATGGAAAGATTTCATCTAAGCATCAGCTTATGAGAGACAGCATCTACATCGAGCAGAAGATGATCAAGGAGCCGGTGGGAGCGCAGGATCAGACTGCGGCCGCGTATGGAGGGTTCAATCACATAATCTTTCGCAAGGACGGGGAGATAGAGGCTGCGCCGATTACGATATCCGAGGGGCGAATCAGAGAGCTTAACGACAGCCTGCTGCTCGTCTTTACGGGATTCCAGAGATATTCCAAAAATATCGAAGAGAAAAAGATTCAGAATATAAATGACAATATAGCGCGGCTCGACACCATGAAAAAATATGTGTCGGATGCAATGGATATTCTTAATTCCGACGTGGACATCAGGGAATTTGGGGCGCTGCTTAATGAAACATGGAAAATGAAGAAGACGCTTGCCGACAATGTGACTGATGAGAGGATTGACGGTATGTACCGGCTGGGAATGGAGAACGGAGCGGTGGGAGGTAAACTCCTGGGCGCCGGAGGCGGAGGATTCATGCTCTTTTTCGTTTCAAAGGAAAAGCGGGAGGAGCTGAAGAAGGCGCTTAAGGATTACATATGTGTGCCATTCAGGTTTGAGAATGCGGGAAGCCAGGTCATCTACTATAAACAGGAGGAAGAAAAAGCTTGAACGTAAGGGATAGATTTTTTAATGAGATATACGATTGTGTAAAATCCGGTGAGGACTTTTCGGTGGTTAGCTGTGATTTGGGCGCGCCGAGCCTCGACGATTTCAGAAGGGATTTTCCACAGAGATTCGTAAGCGTGGGAATTGCTGAGCAAAACATGATATCCGTGGCCGGAGGGCTCAGTCTGGCCGGAAAAAAGGTGGTGACCTACGGATTGAACCCG
>JAILAS010000119.1 GCA_024681495.1 Eubacterium sp.
GGCTAATATATTTTTCATAACTCAAGCCCCTGAGAACTTCTGTTTTCAGGGGTACTCCCCAAAAGATTCATCCCGTCGCTGATGCGGCGGGATTTTTTTATTCCCTGACATAAATGTGAAAAACCGGCCCACGCCGGGCGATCCGAATCCAAACGGCCGAATCTAAACGTGTCGGCGCCAAACCAGCCGAATCCAAACGGGCCGAAGCTCCCGCCCCGGCCCGCATATATCACAGGTACCTCTTCAGATATTGTCCCGTGAATGATTTCTTCTTTTTGGCCACCTGCTCCGGCGTTCCCGTGGCGACTATCGTGCCGCCGCCGTCTCCACCCTCGGGTCCCAGGTCGATGATGTAGTCCGCAGACTTGATCACGTCCAGATTGTGCTCTATTACGACGACCGTGTTTCCGCCGTCGGTGAGCCTCTGCAGGATGTTGATTAGCTTATGGACGTCCGCGAAGTGGAGTCCTGTGGTGGGCTCGTCGAGTATGTAGATGGTGCGGCCCGTGTCCCTTCGGCTGAGCTCTGTCGCCAGCTTCACCCTCTGCGCCTCTCCTCCGGAGAGCTCGGTGGAGGGCTGCCCGAGCTTGACATAGGAAAGTCCCACCTCGTTCAGCGTCTCGATCTTCCTGCGGATCTTAGGCACGGCCTTAAAGAACTCGACCGCTTCCTCGACCGTCATGTCCAGCACGTCGTAGATGCTCTTGCCCTTGTACTTCACCTCCAGGGTCTCGCGGTTGTACCGCTTGCCCTCGCACACCTCACATGGCACGTAGATGTCGGGGAGGAAGTGCATCTCTATCTTGATGATTCCGTCTCCGGAGCAGGCCTCGCACCTGCCGCCCTTCACGTTAAAGGAGAATCTTCCTTTACTATAACCCCTGGCCTTAGCGTCGGGCGTGCCCGCGAAAAGGTCCCTTATGAGGTCAAACACTCCCGTATATGTGGCCGGGTTCGACCTGGGCGTCCTGCCTATGGGCGACTGATCGATGTTTATGACCTTGTCGAGGTTCTCCGTGCCCTCTATCCCCTTGTGCCTGCCGGGCACAGTGCGCGCGCGGTTGAGCTTCTTCGCCAGAGACTTATACAGAATCTCGTTTACCAGCGAGCTTTTGCCCGAGCCCGACACGCCGGTGACGCAGGTGAACACTCCCAGCGGGAAGTCCACGTCGATGTTCTTAAGGTTATTCATCGACGCTCCCTTCACTGTGAGAGTCCCAGTGCTCTTCCTGCGCTTCTCCGGCACGGGAATCTTAATCCTGCCTGAAAGATAGGCGCCTGTCACGGACTCCTCCACCTCGCAGATCTCATCGGCGGTTCCGCATGCCACCACCTCGCCGCCGTGCGATCCGGCGCCGGGGCCGATGTCTACTATATAATCCGCCTGCCTCATGGTGTCCTCGTCGTGCTCCACCACCAGGACGGTGTTCCCCAAATCCTTGAGGTGCTGCAGCGTCCCCAGGAGCTTGTCGTTATCCCTCTGGTGGAGTCCGATGGAGGGCTCGTCGAGTATGTACGTGACGCCGACCAGTCCCGAGCCTATCTGCGTGGCCAGCCTTATCCTCTGTGCCTCTCCGCCCGACAACGTGGCCGTAGCCCGCGTAAGCGTCAGATAGGAAAGCCCCACGTCGTAGAGGAATCCTACCCTCGCCTTTATCTCCTTCATTATCTCGTCGCCGATGAGGTGCTGCTGTTTGGTGAGCTTAAGCCCGCCCAGAAAATCCCTGAGCTCCGTGACGGACATCGACGTCATCTCGTGTATGTTCCTATCTCCGACCGTGACCGCCAGAGACTCCTTCTTAAGGCGCATTCCGCCGCACTCCTCGCAGGGCGTGATGCGCATGAAGGTCTCGTACTCGGCGCGAATCCTCTCGCCCGAGATTTCCCTGTACCTGCGGCGCACGTTCTGAAGGATGCCCTCGAAGCGAATGGGATAGTCCCCCACTCCGCGCTGCCCCTCGTAGTGGACGATGACCTCCCTGTCCGCGCCGTTCCAGAGCATGTTTTGGATATCCTCCGGATAATCCTCAAAGGGAGTGTCCAGGCTAAACCCGTACTCCTCCGCCAGCGCCGTCAATGTGGCATTCGTAAACGATCCCGCCTTATTCGCGCTCTGCCACCCGTTTATAGCGAGCGCGCCCTCATTGAGCGACATCGAGGTGTCGGGCATTATGAGCTCCTTGTCGAACTCCATCCTGTATCCTAAGCCCGAGCACTTCGGGCAGGCTCCGAAGGGGTTGTTGAACGAGAAGCGCCTGGGCTCCACCTCCTCGATGGAAACACCGCAGTCCGGGCACGAGAAGCTCTGGGACAGCAATATCTGCCGGCCCTCGCCAAGCCCCGATGAAGCCGAAGACTTATCGTCGCCGGGATTGCCGGCCGATTCATCGGACGGCCTTTTCTTGGCAGGAATTATGTCAACCAGCAATAAACCTCCCGAGAGCTTGAGCGCGTTCTCCACGGAGTCCGTGAGCCTCCTCTGGATGCCGTCCTTTACCTTCAGTCGGTCGATTACCATCTCGACGTCGTGCTTCTGATTTTTGTTTAGCTCTATGTCGTCGGAAAGGTCGTAGAGATTCCCATCCACGCGGACGCGGACGTAGCCGGCCCTCCTGGCGCTCTCGAACACCTTGGCGTGCGTGCCCTTCTTGCCCCTGACGACGGGGGAGAGAATCTGGACGCGCGTGTCCTCGCCCAGGCCCATCACGATGTCGACCATCTGGTCCACAGACTGCCTGGCGATCTCCTTCCCGCAGTTGGGACAATGCGGCGTGCCGATTCTGGCATACAGGAGCCTGAAGTAGTCGTAGATCTCGGTCACAGTGCCCACGGTCGAACGCGGGTTGTGATTCGTCGACTTCTGGTCTATGGATATGGACGGCGACAGCCCCTCGATGCTCTCGACGTTCGGCTTCTCCATCCTTCCCAGAAACATGCGCGCATAAGAAGACAGAGACTCCATGTAGCGTCTCTGCCCCTCAGCGTAAATGGTGTCGAAGGCC
The DNA here is from genome assembly GCA_024681495.1 of Eubacterium sp. Lineage (GTDB taxonomy): Bacteria > Bacillota > Clostridia > Lachnospirales > Lachnospiraceae > RUG14243. The sequence goes on from JAILAS010000119.1 coordinate 3,003, forward strand.
AGGGAAGACTTCCCCGAGCCGGAAAGCCCCGTAAGAACTGTAAGTTCATCACGGGGTATATCCACACTTATGTTTTTCAGGTTGTGTTCCTTCGCTCCGCGGATGCGGATAAAATCTCTGGCTTTCATTCAAAAAATCAGTCC
>JAILAS010000147.1 GCA_024681495.1 Eubacterium sp.
CATGAAAGCTGAATGCCTTCCTTGCCCTCAATATTAACTACACACATCTTGCACTCACCACGGCTCTCAAGATCCGGATGTGAGCACAAATGGGGGATGTAAACCCCAGCCGCAAGAGAAGCCTGAAGTACGCTGGTACCCTCTTCGGCCTCAATCTTAACTCCGTCAACGAAAAATTCTACTTTCGCCACAATGTCCTCCTTCTACGGCTACAAGCCGCATGCAACAAATAATGCCGCCATAATTTTGAATCGAAAACGCAAGCGCGTATTTCAATGCATATACATAGATAATATCAGATAACTGCCGCCCCTTCAAGAGAAAAGACGAGCGTTATTTATCGTTAATTACTGAAGATTTCCAACGTTATTAGCCTGAGCATTCACACCGCCAACATTGTGCTCCACCATGGAAAGCATGTTGCCGACTTTATGGACACCCTTCATGATAGCCACGGAGAGCTCCTCGTTTTTGGGAAGCCAGGGATTACCGGAATCATACATCTCATTGTACGCCTTAATCATGGAGCCAAGCACCATGTAGGCCACGTTGTTATGGAAGTCGTTCTCGCCCTTCGCATCTTTCCAGAGCTCAGATACCTTTCCAACCACGTGCTGAGGATTCATCTCGGTATCGTAAATGATGTCGTCGGAGAACTCCTCGAGCTTTCTCTTGAGAGCCCCCATCTCATCGTCGAGATTAGCGGGCGCCTCATCAAACTCCGCAACCTTCTTGGATGTACCGCTCTTGTTGCAATGAAGATAGACTGTAGTCTTATCTCCCTCAGCCACAACAAACATCCAATCCCTATCAATACTGTACTCAGTAACTGTTTTGGTCGTCTTATTCATAATTCTATTACCTTATCCAAATTCGCCCGCCGGGACTTCTTGCCAAATCCCCACGCGCAATTTTTATAATCTATTTCAAAATACCGTAAAAAACATGCGTAAGGGGTAGACAGTTAAACTATCTACCCCGCTACGCAGTACCCGAAACGCACCCGTTTCGGAATCCCCCTTACACTGCATCCAAAAAGGATGAAGCTTTCGGACATGATGTCCGTCCCAATTTCGTCCTCTAAACCCCCATTTAAAGGACAAATACAAACTCTCTAAAATTTATAACCGCTCTTAGTCCTCAGGATCGATGAACTTGTCAGAATCCATGTACTTAACAGACTCCATAGCCGCAATACGTCCGGAGTTGATAGCGTAGGACATGGTCGAACCGGGATTGAAGAAGCAGTAAGAATCGGAGAATACAGTAGCCGTATCGTTACCGCAAGCGTAAAGGCCGGGTACGGGCTCCATATCGTCGGAAAGTACTTCCATGTTCTCGGAAACCTCGAGTCCACCGAGTGAACCGTAACCGCCGGGCATGTGGCGAGCCACATAGTAGGGGCCCTGGTTGATAGCCTTAAGGAATCTGTGATCCTTGGTGAACTGCCAATCGTATCCGCGAATTCCAAGAGGATGCTCCTCGCTTACGTTACACATCTCATTGTACTCAGCGATGGTCTTCTCAAGGTTCTCCTGATCGATGCCGGTCTCCTTGCAGAGCTCGTCGATAGTCTCGAACTTCCAGAAGTTGGTCTGGCCGGAATCCTGATCGTCCTTACCGTCATGAAGCATGGAAAGACCGGAAGCCTCGATACCCTTGTGGTTAAGGTATGCATCAAGCTCCTCATCCCACTTATCCATGTGAGTGATACCATGGTGATAAGTGATGTAGTCAAGGCCGTGCTCCTTATAGTAGTCCACAATCTCCTCGGTAACAATGGTGAAGCCCATGTGACCCTTCTGAAGAAGGAGTGAGTTACCGGTGTATGTGGTGTTATCCATAACTTCCTCGTTGAGGAATCTCTTACCGTGAAGGTTAACCATGAGGTTCGGCTGACGTCCAAGCTCGGAAAGAGTCTTGAAGATATCGGTAGTACCGGGAGTGTTGTAAGTAACCTCCATGTTTACCTTAGCCTTGCGAGCGCCGATCTTCCAAGCCATGTTGAGACCGTCACCGTCAATACCGGGGATACGGAATGTGAACATATCTACGCCCCACTTCCATCCCATGTACTGCTCGATCATATCTACATTATTACCGATACCACCGGTAGCAACGATTACACAGTTGCAAAGGCACTCAATCTCCTCGCCGTTCTCGTCAACTGCGATAACGCCGCGAACCTGACCCTTGGAACCCGTAAGAATCTCCTTAACGGGAGTGTTGAACTTAATCTCAGCACCGATCTCCAGAGCATACTCGGTAAGTCTCTTATTCATGAAGGAAGCAGAACGCTCTGAAGGCTTGTTAGAGCCGGGAGCCTTAACCATGTGCTGGGTAGCATGAGAATCCTTGAAGTACTTGAATACGCCGAGGAACTCAACGCCCTTCTCCTGAAGCCACTCAATGGTCTCAGAAGACTGATTGAACCATCTACGAACGAGCTTAGCGTCCGAACGCCAGTGAACGTAGTTCATGAAGAAATTGAAAGCATCATCCTTCGTGAAATCGTTATACATCTGCTCCTTCTGAAGCTGGGACTCAAAGGCAAGAAGTGCCATACCCATATTAGCTGCACCACCAGAGGTGTTTGATTTCTCGAAGGCAATTGCCTTTCCGCCGCCAGTTGCATTCAGACTCTCCTGAGCCTGCGTCAGAGCAGCAAGACCTGACATACCGCAGGCAACTACTACTACATCTGCTTCCATCTTTTGCATTTGTAAATCCTCCTGTAACATAATCGTAACAAATAGTGTGTGATTGTTAAAATATCACTCAACCATTATAATATTTTAAAAATTATATAGCAACATTTTTTTCTTTTTTTTTCAATATTTAGTGTCTTTAGGGCATTTTGCACAAAATCACCCCCTAATACTCACGAGATACTTTGTTAATTCTTTGAAATCTTTGGGTAAAATTGCCTCAAAACTTCTGCCGGACAAGTACGAAAATTCTCCCTGCATTCTTGGAAAGCTTATTTTATAGGCGTGAAGGGCCTGTCTTTTTATGGGAGGAAGCCTCTTTCCGCCGTATTTATTATCCCCCACAAGCGGGTGTCCGATCGACGAAAGATGCGCCCTAATCTGATGACTCTTTCCGGTCACCAGCTCCACCTCCATAAGCGTATAGTCACCCCAGGTCTCAATCGGCCGGTAAACCGTCTCTATATAAGAACCGCCCTGCGCCTCCTTCGGGCTCACGCTCACCCGGTTGGTCCTCTCGTCCTTGACAAGATACCCCCTGAGTCGCCCTTCGGCCGACAATACGCCGGAAACCACGCACTTGTAATACTTTCCGGCAGTCCGCTCCCTCATCATCTCCGACAGCGCCTTCAGCGCATCGTGGGTCTTTCCGCAAAGGACAATGCCCGAGGTGTTGCGGTCAAGCCGGTTTACTATGGACGGCGCAAAGATTTCAAGAGACTCGTCGTTCACCTCGCCGGTCCGTCTGAGGTGTGCGATGAGCTGATCGTTAACGGAGTAAGCGCCGCTCCTGTCCCGCTGCGAGAGAACCCCCGCCGGCTTGTTTATGATTACGATATTATCGTCCTCGTAAACGATCTCGGGCTCGGGCACATTGACGGCCGGGGCCGTCTTTGACTCGCTCCCGAACTTTTCAACGGTCTCATCGGACAGATAGATGTTGATCACATCCCCCTCGTTCAAGACCAGATCGCCGGCCGCTTTGGAGCCGTTTACCTTTATGTTCTTCTTGCGCAGCATCTTATAAATGAAGCCGGAAGGGGCCTTGGACAGGTACCTCTTAAGCAGTCTGTCGAGCCTCGTTCCGGCCTGTGTTTTCGTTATCTTAATCTCTTTCAAAGAATCATCCTTCCAAAAGAAAAACCCCCGTTAAAACGGGGGTGTAATAATCTCTCTCGAGGGTAAACCCCGAATCTGTCGAGCGCCGGTGTGCCGGGTGAACTACATGGTGGTAATCTCTCCCACGCCTCCCTGGGCTGCCACATCGGCGGCCGGCTCGGCCGCGGGCGATGCCTCTACAGGCGAATCTGCAGCCTCTGCCGCGTAGTCCTGCGGTGAAATCTCGATTCTGTTTGCCGTAACCACATCGAGGTAGCCCTGAAGCGAGGTGATAAGCGACTCCTCCTTCTTACGGGTGGTATCGATGGAGCTGGCAAGCAGCGCCTCTATGCTCTTAAGCAGGTTATCCGTGTACTCGACTGCGCTCTGCTTATAGACGTTTGCCTCCATGGTGGCCTTGTCGAGTATCTCCTGCGCCTGATTCGTGGCGAGGACGACTATCTCATTGGCCTGGGCATATGCCTGCTGCATAATCTGATGCTCGTTGATAAGCTCATTGGTCTGAGCCTTCGCATCGGAAAGCATCTTATCCGCCTTAGTCCTGGCATCGTTTAAAATCGCGTCGCGATTGTTGATTATCTTCTGGTATTTCCTTATTTCTTCGGGAGTTTTTGACTTAAGCTCATCGAGCAAAGCCTCGATTTCGTCGCGGTTAACGACAATGTTGGTACTGGAAAATCTGGTATTCTTACAGTCGGCGATGTAATCTTCCATCTCCGCAATAATATTTTCAATAGTACTGCTCATGCTCACTGCTCCTTATTTAGATTCGTAAATCTCTCTCATTTTGCGCGCTACTCTGTCAGATACAACCTCGGGGACAAATCCTCTGACGTCTCCCCCGAAAATTCCCGTCTCTCTAACCGCAGAAGAACTCAGGAACGAATATGCGGCATTGGTACACAGGAAAATGGTCTCCACCTGAGGATTAAGTGCGGAATTGGTCTGTGCAGACTGAAGCTCAAACTCAAAATCCGAAATCATCCTGAGACCGCGAACGATGATTTTAGCGTCTTTTTCAGCCGCAAAATCAACCAAAAGTCCGTCGAAAGTGTCAACCGACACGTTGTCATAACTCTCGACCACATCTTTTAACATACTAACACGTTCATCCAAAGAAAACAACGGATTTTTTGCCTTGTTATTGCCCACCGCAATGATGAGTTCATCGCACATACCGGCGGCTCTTCGTATAATATCTTCATGTCCCAAAGTTACCGGATCGAAGCTCCCCGGATAGATTGCTCTTTTCATTTTTTTATCTCCATAAACACATGTTTGCTGGTCTTATATGTCTTTTCCCTAACGACCTCGAGCCCGGTATCTTCGACGAACGAAAAGTCCGTGTCGAGGGCGGCCTCCATGATGAACGTCCCGTCCTCAGCCAGAAGCCCACTGCTATCCACCAGATCTACGAGCGTCTTCTCTACTCCGTCCGCATATGGCGGATCGGCGAAAATCACGTCGTAAACCCCGGTCTTCTTAAGGGTGGTAAAGGCCGAAACATAGTCCTTCTTAAGAACCAGCGACCGCTCGGTAAACCCCGTGAAATCGAGGTTTTCCTCGACGCAGCGGATAGCCGCACCATCGTTGTCGACGAAGGCGGCGAACTCCGCGCCCCTGCTAAGCGCCTCGATGCCGATGGCTCCGCTCCCGGCGAACAGATCCAGGAACCTGGCCCCGGGCATATCGTAGTGCAATATGTTGAAAAGGGTTTCCTTTATCTTATCCCCGGTAGGCCTGGTATGTCGTCCGGCCGGCGCCTTTAGGGGAAGGTGCCTCGCCGTTCCCGCAATAACTCTCATAGCACTCCTTTAGGTCTGGTCCTTAAGGACCTCCCTGTTCTTATATACGTAGTCAATCAGCGACACTATGGTAAGGATGACAGCGATGTACATCACGACGAGCGTGAGAATCCTGTACCATCCGAAATCCAGATTTACAAGGATGAGAATGACCATCAGCATCTGGAAGGTCGTCTTAAACTTACCCCAGTAGCTGGCGGCTATAACAATCCCGTTCTCCGCGGCCACGAGCCTGAATCCGCTTATGAAGAACTCCCTGCATATGATGACAATGAGTATCCAGGAGGGAAGCTCCCCGAGGCCCACCATGCAAACCATGGCGGAGCAGACCAGGACCTTGTCGGCCAGAGGGTCCATGAACTTTCCGAAATTGGTGACCAGATTGTACTTTCGTGCGATCTTTCCGTCGAGAAGATCAGTCAGAGACGCCACGATGAATATTCCCAGCGCGATATATCTTCCGTATTCCGGAAAGTACGGCGAAATATAAAAGAAAACAAAAAACGGTATCAGCAAGACCCTGAAAGTCGTTAATTTATTGGGCAAATTCATTTTCTACTCCTTCGAGATCGTATTCCGAGGCGCCGGTGACCCTTACTGCCACCACGTCTCCGCTCATAAGATCCCTGTCACTCTTAAAAAACATATATCCGTCCACGTCGGGCGCGTCCCTGTAGGTCCTGCCGACGTACACTCCATCGTCGGGAATCCTGCCCTCCACCACTGTGTCGAGGACTCTTCCGACCAGGCCGTCATTTATCCCGGCAGATATATCCCGCTGCGCGAGCAGGATTTCGTCCTTCCGCTCGAAGGCGACATCCTCATCGACCTGATCCCCAAAAGAGGCAGCAGGCGTGCCTTCCTGCGGGCTGTAGGTGAAAACTCCGAGCCTGTCGAAACCGGTGGTCTTAACGAAATCGACCAGGCGCTCGTGAGCCTCCTGCGTCTCGCCCGGAAACCCGCTAATCAGCGTGGTTCTGAGGCAGATATCGGGAACCGCATCTCTCAGGCGCTTAATCAGGCCCTTAATGGAAGCCCCGTCCGTGCGTCTGCCCATCCGGCGAAGGATATCGTCGTCAATGTGCTGGATGGGAATATCCAGGTAATGACAGACCTTTTCATTGCTTTTAATCACATCGATAAGCTCGTCTGTAATCTCCTCCGGATAGCAGTACAGAAGCCTTATTCTCTTTACACCCTCGACCGCGGAAATCTTTCCGATAAGCTCGGGAAGCGACTTCCTGCCATACAGATCGACTCCGTAAACCGTGGTCTCCTGCGCCACGAGGATAATCTCCTCGGCGCCGTTATCGCAAAGATACCTCGTCTCCTCGAGCAGATCCTCCATGGGGACACTGCGATAAGACCCTCTCATCGAGGGAATGGCGCAGTAGGTGCAGTGCTTATCGCACCCTTCGGCAATCTTCAGATAGCTGTAATGGAAAGGCGGCGTCATGAATCTCGACGTGCCGGCGTCCGGAATAAAGTCCAACGGTGCCGCATCCACCGTAACCCGGGACTCCAGCGCGTTCTTAACCGCCGATGCGATCTTATCGTATGAATTGGTGCCGAGCACTCCGTCCACCTCGGGAATCTCCTCGCGGATATCCTCCAAATATCTCTGAGCGAGACATCCCGTGACGATGAGCGCCTTAAGCTGCCCGGACTGCTTGAGGTCGGCCATCTCCAATATGGCATTGACACTCTCGTCCTGGGCATCCAATATAAAGCTGCAGGTATTAACCACAGCTATCTCGGTTTCCTCCGGATCGTCCGTCAGCTCATAGCCCTCGCGGGTGAGAATGGACAGCATCTTCTCGGAATCCACCCTGTTTTTATCGCATCCTAAAGAGATAAAAAATATTTTCATGGGGAACAGTCGTAAACCTCTATGCCTCCTCGGCGGTCTCCTCCGATGCTTCTTCCTCGACGTCTGTACCCTCGAGAGACTCCTTGGTCCAGGGCTCGAGAACCTCATCGTCGGAAGCGAGGATGTTTACCTTGCCCTCATAGAGCTCCTCAACTGCCACCGAGAACGGCTTATCGCAGTCCGCCTCGGCGAGCGTGTCCTTGCCGTCGATAATCTGGCGCGCCCTCTTGGCGGTCGCCATTACGATGGAATACCTGCTGTTAACAACGGGCTCCTCACCGGGCTCAACGCCCTCGTTAACCACTTCCATAAGATCTGAATAAGACGGATGTATCATTATTTGCTCCTCTCTTTAATCCGGCGTATCGCCGGTAGTAAACTCCTTGAGTTCTTTCTTAAACTGCTCTATCATGTCGCCGCACCTGTCCACTCGGCAGGACGCGCCGGTCGTAATCGTGTGAATGGCCTCAACGCAGCTCTCCACCTCGTCGTTGACCACCATGTAGTCGTATCGGTCAATGTAGGCCGATTCCTCATAGGCCTTGGCGAGCCTGGAATTAACCACATCCTCCGGCTCCGTCTGCCTGCCCATGAGCCTCTTCTTAAGCTCGGCCGCATTGGGCGGAACCAGAAAAATCATCATGGTATCGGGGAATCGCTCCTTGACCTTAAGCGCACCCTGCACCTCGATCTCGAGGAAAACGTTTATTCCACGCGAAAGCTTCTCCTCGACGTAGTGCATGGGGGTGCCGTAGTAATTCCCAACATACTGGGCGTACTCCAAAAGCTCTCCCTTCGAAATCATCTCTTCGAATTCATCGCGGCTCTTGAAGAAGTAGGTCACGCCCTCCTCATCCTCGGGCCTGGGGTCTCTGGTCGTCGCCGAGATCGAGAGTGCATATTCATCGGGATACTTCTCGAGAATGCGCTTCATAACCGTGCCCTTGCCGCTGCCGGAAAAACCGGACAATATGATAATCAAACCTCTGTCATTCATCTTCCAAACCTCCGGAAACACTGGAATCGAGTCGAAGCAGAAGCGTCTCGGGCGTCAATGCGGATGCGATGTACTTATCGCAGTCCGTAACGATAAGGCTCTTCGTGCGCCGCCCCGATGTGGCGTCCACGAGCAGCCCCTCTTCCCTCGTCTTCTGAAGCTGACGCTTGGCGGGGGCGGAGTCCGCGCTGACAATGGCCACGACTTTCGAAGCGTTTATTAAATTACCAAATCCAACATTTATAAAAGACATATCGGGATGTACCTATTCTATGTTCTGAACCTGTTCCCTGACCTTCTCGACGTCGGTCTTAAGCTCGATAGCGACGTCCGCAATGTCCGCATCGGAAGACTTGGACAATATCGTGTTGGACTCCCTGTTCATCTCCTGAGCGATGAAATCGAGCTTTCGTCCGCAGCTGCCTCCGGACTGAAGGGTCTTCTTCATGGCGTCAATGTGAGTGCGAAGCCTCACCGTCTCCTCATCCACGCAGATCTTATCCGAATAGATGACCACCTCGGAAGCAATCCTTCCCTCGTCCACGGTATCCGAATCGATTACCTCCTTCACCTTTTCGTAGAGGCGCTGGCGGTATGCCGCCACGACGTCCGGATATCTGACCTCAATCCTATCGACATAGGATAACATATCATCAAGCTTTCCGCAAAGGTCATTTTTAAGGGATTCTCCCTCAACCGCTCTTGTCTTGCAAAACGCGTCGAGAGCCTCGTCGAGAGCGCGGTTCAGGAGTGCCTCTATGGCCTCGTCGTCACCTTCGCCGGCGCTGACCTCGAAAACCCCGTTCAGCCTGGCCAGATCCGAAGCCTTTATGTCGTTCTCGACACCGAGCTCCTCTTCCATCTCCCTGAAGTAACCGAGATAGGCGCGCGCTACGTTCTTATCGAATACTACGCTGGTCGTTCCCTCGCTGTGGTCCTCAACGGTAACGAAAAGATCGACCTTTCCCCTGGAAATCCTGTTCTTAACCCTGTTTCTGATATCGTTCTCGAAGGAATTCATCCTGCGGGGAAGCTTTATCCCAAGCTCCAGATACCTGTGATTTACGCTCTTCATCTCTACGGTGATTCGCCTGAACTCATCCGCGGCCTCACCGTGGCCGAAACCGGTCATTGAACTAATCATGTCAACCAGCCTTTCACAAACCAACCTAAATTAAAATTGCAGCGAAGCTGGCCCCGAAGCCGGCCTCGTCGCCCCTGTTTAAACGCCGGAGTCTGCCACCCTGCATTTAAACTTAATAATTATCTCAAATTACCCCTGAAATTACAAGAGGAATTACGAGCATTTACATTGAAATAAACAAGGAAAACGAGTATACTGTCAAAACAGCGTCCCAAACTGCGAAAACACGTCCGGACGCATCTACTTAAAGACATCGAAAGGGAAAAACAATGGCATTTGACGGTACAGTTATCGCAAACCTTACCAGAGATATAGCGGAAGCCTCGGCTGAAGCCAGGATATCGAAGATTGCACAGCCCGAGAACGACACAGTGCTTTTGCAGATAAAGAAGACGGGATTGAACACAAGGCTTCTTATCAGCGCCAATCCCTCGTATCCCATGGCGTACTTCACGGACAACAACAGGCCCTCCCCCGCGACGGCGCCTAACTTCTGCATGCTTCTACGCAAGCACATCGCCAACGGACGAATCCTCTCCGTGACGCAGCCCGGCATGGACAGGATAATACGCTTCGAGATCGAGCACTTCGACGACATGGGCGACACGCGCAAAAAGCACCTCTACGCCGAGTTCATGGGCAAGCACTCCAACATCATATTCTGCGACGAAAACGACATGATTCTCGACTCGATAAAGCACATATCGTCCAACGTCTCCTCGCTCAGGGAGGTTTTGCCGGGCAGGCAGTACTTCATCCCGGAGAGCATAGAAAAAAGGGATCCGCTGGCCCTTACGGAGGCCGACGAAGCGGAGTTTGCCGGATTGCTGGCCAAGGCGCCGAAGGCGGTTAACAAGGCGCTCTACCAGACGTACAACGGCATATCGCCCGTGGTGGCTTCCGAAATCTGTTACAGGGCACGCATCGACGCAGACCGCCCCGCCAACGTGCTCGGGCCGGATGAACTCTCACGACTCTTCGACGCATTCTACGGAATGGTGGTTGACATAAAGTCGGGGAACTTCTCGCCCTGCATCATCTACGACGGACAAAAGCCGCTGGAGTTCTCCTCCATCGAGCTCACCATGTACGCCGACAAGGAGACCGTGAAGTTCGACAGTATTTCGGAGGTCCTCGAGAAGTTCTACTACTCCAAGGAGATGTACGAGCGCATAAGGCAGAAGTCCACTGACCTTCGCAAGCTGGTATCGACCTGTCTCGACCGCGCGGTAAGGAAGTTCGACCTCCAGAAAAAGCAGCTGAAGGACACTGAGAAGCGCGATAAATACAGGCTCTACGGAGAGCTTTTGAGCGCGTACGGATACAGCATTGCACCGGGAGAAAAGAAGGCGCGCCTCGTCGACTACAACACCGGCAAAGAGATCGACGTCCCGATGGACGAGACCCTCACACCGCAGGAGAATTCGCAGAAGTACTTCGCCAGATACCAGAAGCTAAAGAGGACTTATGAGGCCCTGAGCGTGCTTCTCAAGGAGACCGAGGAGGAAATCGCCCACCTCAGGTCCATCGAGGAGTCTATCATGTTCTCGTCCGACGAGTCCGACCTTTCGCTTATCAGGACGGAGCTCTTCGAGGCCGGCTACATAAAGAAGCGCTCCGGCAAAAGCTCCGGAAAGATGAAGAAGAGCAAGCCACTTCACTTCATCTCGTCCGACGGATTCGACATATACGTAGGCAAGAACAACTACCAGAACGACCAGCTTACGTTCAAAGTGGCCAACGGCGGGGACTGGTGGTTCCACGCCAAGAACATGCCCGGCTCCCACGTCATCGTCAAGACGAACGGCGCTGAGATGACGGACAAGGCTTACGAGGAGGCCGGAAGCGCGGCGGCTTATTTTTCGGCCGGCAAGGAATCCCCGAAGGTCGAAATCGACTACACCATGAGGCGCGAGGTCAAAAAGCCCAACGGCGCCAAGCCCGGATACGTCATCTACCACACGAACTACTCTCTGACGGCGGTTCCGGATATATCGGCATTAAAAGCGGCGGACTGATTACAGGCCCGCCGTTTCTCTTCTTTCGTTCATGTAGTTTAACACCCGTTCTCTAAGGGCCGGATGCCCGGTAAGCTCCGGGTCCTCGTTCAATATCAGATCCGCGTCGTTCGAAGCGCCCTTCAAAAGCTGCTCATCTCTGTAAATGTCTCCGATTTCGAAGAGCTTCTCTCCGCTCTGCCTGACTCCGAAGTACTCTCCCGGCCCCCTCATCTTAAGATCCTCGGCAGCAATGTGGAAGCCGTCGTTGGAGTTCTTTATTACCTCCAGCCGCTTAACGGACCTGTCCGAATCCGATCCGTTCACCAGGATGCAATACGACTGATCGGCGCCTCTTCCCACGCGGCCCCTGAGCTGATGAAGCTGCGAGAGGCCGAACCGCTCGGCATTCTCAATCATGATGAAGGTCGCCTCCGGCACGTCCACGCCTACCTCAATAACCGTGGTCGAGACCAGAACGTCCGTGTCGCCGCTTCTGAACTCCTCCATGACCTCGTCCTTCTTCTCGGGCTTCATCCGGCCGTCGAGCGAATCTATCTTTATGTCGTCCGGCAGAATGTTCCTCAGGTAATCCGTATACGTCTCAACGTCCTTTACCGACGGGTCCATACCCTCTGAAACAAGCGGACACACGCAGTACGCCTTCTTACCCTTTCTCACCTGCTGGCACATGAGCTGAAGAGCCGTCATCTTCTCGTCCTCGCCGATAATGCAGCTCTTTATGGGAATCCTCCTGGCCGGAACGTCCTTCATAAGCGACACCGCCAGGTCCCCGTAGAGGATAAGCGAAAGCGTCCTGGGAATGGGCGTGGCGCTCATGACCAGGATGTGCGGAGTTATTCCCTTGTCCCAGAGGGCATCCCTCTGGCGCACGCCGAACCTGTGCTGCTCGTCGGTGATTACCAGCCCGAGATTAGAGAAATCGACGCCTTCCTGGATCAGCGCATGCGTGCCGACCGCGAGGACCGGCTCGCCGGAGGATATCTTATACCTGACCTCGCGCTTTTCCGCTGCCTTCATGGAACCCGTGAGGAGCACGGCCTCGAACGGGAGGTTGTTTTCGACTATAATCTCCTTCAGCTTGGCGTAGTGCTGCCCGGCCAAAACCTCGGTGGGCGCCATCATTGCACTCTGATACCCGTTCTGCGCCAGGATTATCATGGCGACGAACGCAACGATGGTCTTTCCGGAGCCGACGTCTCCCTGGACCAGGCGCTGCATGATGTGAGGAGAGGTGATATCGGCCTTTATGTCCTCGATCGTCTGCTTCTGCGCGCCCGTGAGCTCGTACGGAAGGGACTCAATCACCCTTTCGGCCATATCGAAGCCCGTTATCTTCATGCTATTGGGGATCTGCTTATTGGCGCTGTTCTGGTACCTCATAGCCACCAGAAACACCAGGAACTCCTCGTACGCAAAGCGCTCGCGGGCCTTCTCCAGGTCATCGGCGCAGGGTGGAAAATGCATGTTCCTGTACGCCTCGTCTATAGGCGTAAAGCCATACTTGTCGATCATCTCATGCGGCAGGAGCTCTTCGGGAAACAATGACTCGGCCAGGACATTTCTGACAGCCCTCTCAACCATGTAGTTCTTAAGGCCCTCGGTGAGCGGATAGACCGGATGCATATTTTGCTGCAAGTTGACATAATCCTCGCAGGAAAAAATGCGTGGCTGCTCCATAGCAAAGGATTCGCCCTTCGAGGATATGACGCCGTAAAAGACATAGGTCATGCCCTTCTTCAGTGTCTTGGTAAGATACGGCATGCGAAACCAGAGCAGATCGATCCTGCTGAATCCGTCCGAAGCCTCGGACAAGGTTACAGGGATGCGTCCTCGTTTCAGAACAGGTTGCTTAGTCACCGTCGCCTTTATAGCGCAGGGCTTTCCGACCTCGAACAGGCCGTCTTTGACCGGTTCGGGGTATGTAACATATCCCCGCGGAAAAGAACAGAGTATATCCATTACAGAATATACTCCGGTCTTATTAAGCAATTTTGAAGTTTTGTCCCCAACGCCCTTAACGGCGCTGACGGGTGATGAAAGCTCCATGTCCTACTCCACTGAAATAAAATAGCTGTATACGGGCTGGCCGCCGCTGTAAAGCTCTACGTCGCAGTCGGGCCCCTTCTCTTCAGCAATCTCGAGAATCTCCTGAGCAGCCTCCTCGGTCACATCCTCGCCGTAGTAGATGGAGATAATCTCCGAATCCTCGTCGAGGAGCTTATCGAACGCTACGGAAACCGCGGTCTTAATGTCGCCCTCGGCGGCCAGAAGCCCGTTGTCTCCAATGGCCATGAAGTCGTTCTCCTTGATCTCTACACCCTCGATGGTGGTATCCCTGACGGCGTAGGTGACCTCTGCGGTCTTTATGAACTGGCGTCCCTCGTTCATGTGCTCGAGGTTCTCCTCGGCGCTCATGTCAGGCACGAAGTTAACCAGGGCGGTAATACCCTGAGGCACGTTCGTGGTAGGAACAACTATTATCTTCTTGTCCTCAATGAGGTCAGCTGCCTGATTGGCGGCAAGGATGATGTTCTTATTATTCGGAAGCACGAAGACGGTCTTAGCGTTTACGCTCTCGGCTGCCCTGGTGATGTCATCGGTGGAGGGGTTCATGGTCTGTCCTCCGGAAATCACATAGTCTGCTCCGAGGTCCTCGAAGATGGTCTTCAGTCCGTCTCCTGCGCATACGGTGACGAATCCAAAATCCTTGGGGGGCTCGTCCTTCTTCGCATCCTCCTCTTCCTTCTGCTGCGCAGCGAGCTTAAGAGAGTCCTTAAACAGGCGCTCCTGGTGCTCCTCACGCATGTTATCAATCTTAATCTTACTGAGAGATCCGAATCCGAGCGCCTTCTGGATGGCGTCACCGGGATCGTTCGTGTGAACGTGGATCTTAACAATCTCGTCATCGGGCACGAAGACGATGGAGTCTCCGATTCCGTTAAGGAACTTCTTAAAATCGGTTATCTCATCGTCCGTGAGGGGACGGTTGAGAACAATGATGAACTCGGTGCAATAGCCGAACTTAATCTCCTCCTCGGTCTGCGCCGAGATTTTTACGGGACGGGGAGATGCGGGAGCCGTAACGGTGGCCGCATAATCTATCTCCTTGCCGAGAACGACGTCGTAGCATCCGCTGAGGAACTCGAGCAGTCCCTGTCCGCCGGAGTCTACTACGCCCGCCTCCTTAAGCACCGAAAGGAGCTCGGGAGTCTTCTGGAGCGTCTCGTCAGCGGTCTTAATGACCTCCTCGCCGAAGACTACGAAGTCATCGGTCTTATCGGCCATCTCCCTGGCCTTCTCGCTGACTTCCCTGGCAACCGTAAGGATGGTACCTTCCTTAGGCTTCATAACCGCCTTATAGGCGGTTTCAACAGCCTTACCGAACGCATCGGCAACGAGAGGCACGTCGAGTGTGTCCGCGTCCGCAATGGTCCTGGAAAAGCCCCTTAAAAGCTGTGACAAAATAACACCCGAGTTACCTCGGGCTCCCCTGAGCGATCCTGTGGAAATCGCCTTCGAAAGGCTCTTAAGATCGGGGTCTTCTATGGCATTCACCTCCGAAGCTGCGGAGAGAATGGTCATCGTCATATTGGTGCCGGTGTCTCCGTCGGGTACAGGAAAGACGTTGAGATCGTTGATATATTCCTTACGGGACTCAAGCCTGCCCGCGCCCGCCAAAAACATCTTGGCCAGCATCTTAGCATCAATTCTTTCGAGATTCACTTTCAAGTCCTCCTAGTCTATCTCTCTTACGCCCTCAATGAAGATATTTATACGGGCGAGCTTAAGACCGGTAAACTCCTCTACCTGGTACTTAACTGTTTCTATAAGGTTATCCGTAACGGCCTTGATGTTTACGCCATAAGCAATGATAAGATGGAAATCCAGATAGATCTCGGAATCCTTCATAACGGTCTTTATACCCTTGGTTATCTTCTCCTTCTTAAGAAGATGAACAATGCCGTCCGTAACGGACGTGGCACCAAAACCTACAATACCAAAGCACTCAACGGCGACAGAACCTGCGTACGTGGAAATAACGTCCGTACTTACAGATACCTTACCGAGTTTATTGTCCAATTGTCCTTTCATAATTGCCTCCTTATCTGGGAAACACGTCTTAAACGTTCGTTCTATTATAACTTCTTTTGACCAAAAAAGAAACATCTAACTTATAAATGCGAAAAACCCCCTATTTACAAGGTTTCCATAATGCAATGCAAATAATTGTTGCATTTTCCGAATTTCTTTGATAAAATACATGCATTGTGAGCATTTATGAATTAATGACTTCATGTCTTGCTTTAATACCTTAAGTAAGGAGGTGCTAGAAATGGCCAAATGTGATATTTGCGGAAAAGGCGCGCATTTCGGAATCAAGGTGAGCCACTCTCACAGACGTTCCAATAAGATGTGGCGTTCCAACATCAAGACGGTTCACGGTGTAGTTAACGGAACCCCCAAGAAGATGCACGTTTGCACTTCCTGCCTTCGCTCCGGCAAAGTAGAAAGAGCATAAGAAACGCATATTTAAGGCCGACGCATTTGCGTCGGCCTTTTCTTTTACTCTTCTACCACTTCCACGGACTCGTTAATCATCTCGGAGAGCTTTTCCTTAGCCTCTTCCTTTTCGGGTCCCTCGGGATATTTATCGCCCTTCACGCTGAAGGCGATCTTATCCACGATATCGGGAACGAAGTCGAGAACCTTCGTGATTCCGTCCTGATTCTTGATGTTTACGAGCTTAATCTTATCTCCGTTTATGACGAGCACGCAGCTGGGCGTAAGCTTGGCGCCCATTCCGCCGCCACCATTGTTTTTCTGCGGCTGTGAGAACGCGCCTGCCGCCACTCCGAACGAAACGTCCACGAGCGGAAGGATGATGGTCTCTCCGATGTGAATGGGATCACCCACCACGGTCTTGGAGTTTATGAAGCCCTCCATCCCGTTCAAAAGCGTCTCTACCGATGTTTTAAAACTATTGTCTGCCATAAAACTTACCCTCCCGGTGTTTATTAGTTACCTCTTATCTGTCCTATAAAGGCCTTGGTCTTCTTATCGAAAAACAGTCTCAGTGCGAAAACGAGCAGGAAAAACAACATAAAACGTGCCCTGACCCTGATCCACCCCCTGACGTAAGGTGAATCCTCAATAAAGTCGGGAGCGATGGAAAGTTTCCTCCCGTATGCAAATGGAAACAGGCTGATAACGCCGGTAAGCATGCCCGTAATGTCGGGCGCACCCGCGCTGTAGCTAAGATCCCCCTGCGCGTCTTTAATCTTAAAGTGCTTAAGCATCTTCCCGAGGCACTTCTTAAAATGAGAAAAAACCTCAGCAAACTCACTACTGAAAACAGATTTTATCTTATCAAAAATTCCGGACGAAGAGCCCTTTTTGCGGGGCCTCTTCCCCTTCTTATCCCTCTTGTTTTTCTTATCCTTTTTCGAGGCTGCGGCCTCCCCCTCAGTCACGTCTTCTGCGAAGAAATCGTCCTTAGCGCTTTCTGCGGCCGGAGAATCAGTCTCCTCGCGGGCGGAGACGGCGTCTCCATCAGTGTCCGGAGCAGTCGGCTCCTCGTCACGGAGCTCGCCCTCAAAGGCGCCCGCTTCTCCACCGGACAGCTCCTCCGCGCGAGAATCGAAACCACCCTCGCGAGCCGGCGCATCTCCCTCGGAATCCTCTCCTTTGGACGAATCACTCTTAATGATATTAATGAAGAATACTCTGAGCCTGTAGGAAAAACTCTCTCCGTCATAATCGCCGAAAAAGCAGACGAGAGGCCCGAGCCAGCTCACCCTGCCACCGGCGGCCATACCCTCATCATCGTTCTTAAAGTCAGCCTTAAAGCCAACGGGCCAAAAAAGGACCAGCAAAAGCAATACAAGAACCAGCCCCAGGATAACAAGCAAAACTATCCCGATGATTTTGAGTATAAACAAGATTGACATATAGCTAATTATATATTCTAAGAACCCAAGTTGCAACTGCCTTACTCAGAAAAATACTCGTCGAAAATCTCCTCTGCGACGGGCACGGCGTACTTGCTTCCCGAGCCGGAATCCTCGACTATCACGGCGATTGCAAGGTCCTCGTATCCTTCCTTGGACGCGAATCCGACGAACCACGCGTGGGTGGAATCGTCGCTGTCCGAATACTCCGCGGAGCCAGTCTTTCCGTATGCCTTATACGACTTGCCGGACAGGTCCGAGCCCGTGCCGTCGGTCACCACCTTGCGCATGTACTTCTTTATCGTCTCGGCGTCCTTCTCCGTAAACAGCGAACCGTACTCCTCACTCTCGAACGTCTTTACGTTCACGCCCTCGTCGTTGTCAATGGACGAGAGCACGTAAGGGCTCATGAGAACTCCTCCGTTGTCGATGGCACAGGCGACGAGCGCCATGTGGTACGGGGTAACCAGCGTCTCTCCCTGTCCTATAGCCGTGTGCATTATCTCATCGTCGGTGGAATCCGAGTCCAGGGCGAAGCTGCTCTTCGAATACGAGAACACGCACGGGAGCGAGCTGTTGAAGAGCGCGCCCTCCACCAGGTCAGTGAAGTCGGATATGTCCAGCCCCAGCCCGATGGTCGCAAAGGCGCCGTTGCACGACTTGGCGAAGGCCTGCTTGAGCGACAATGTGCCGTGCACGGAGTTTTTATAGCAGTGAATGGTTATGCTGTCCCCAGCCACGGAACCGTCGCAGACGAACGAGTAGTCCGAGTCGTCGTAATCGTTTTCCCTGAGGTACTCGAGCGCCGTAAAGATCTTAAACGTGGATCCCGGCGGATACAGGCCCTGAGTGGCCCTGTTGAGCAGCACAGACTCGTCGTCCGAGTCCTCCACGTAGTCGTCGTAGTTCTCCTCGAGCGTGTTGGGGTCGAACGAGGGCTTCGAGACCATGGCGACAATCTCGCCGGTCGAAGGTCTTATGGCCACCACAGCTCCGTCGTAGTCCCCGAGGGCATCGTACGCCGTCTGACACAGCGACGCATCCAGGGTCACAGTGGCGTCATCTCCCTCGTTTTTATTACCGGTAATCTCGTTCTTAAGGTACTCCAGTATGAACGAATGCGACCTTAGCATATAGATGTTTGCGAGAGACTCTATGCCGCTAAGGCCCTCGGTCGTATATCCAACCGCATGTGCCAGCGCCTCTCCGTACGGATAGACCCTCGTCTCATTCCCGTCGGAGTCGGTCTTCGTATAGGCCAGAACCTCCCCGTCCGAGGAGATGATGTCGCCTCTCACGACCCTCTGCGAGTAAACGTCGGCGCGCTTGTTGTACGCATTGTTTATCACTTCCTCGCTGTCGGCATAGACGAACCAGGAAAAATACCCTATCATAACCAGGAACAATGCGAGGAAGGCGTAGGTCACTGCAGCAAACTCACGGTTTCTGACCGTCTTCTTAGCTCCCCCTGCTCCGCCCGCGGCGTTCTTCCTCTTTCTTCTGTCGACCTCGTCCTGTATGAGATCCAGATCGAGAACGGGCTCCTCGTACAGATTGTCCTTCTTAGAGGCGCGAGTTTGCTTTGTCTCGTTTTGACTGTTTTTTCTGTTCTTTTTGTTCTTTTCGTTCAATATACTCATTTTCGGTCTCCTTGAACATGTAAAGCCCCAGGATGAGACTGAATATCACAAATGTCGAAAGCAGCGAGCTTCCTCCGTAGCTGACCAGGGGGAGCGTGACTCCGGTGGAAGGAATGAACTTAGTGACTCCTCCAATCATCAAAAACACCTGCACGATGTAGGTCACGCCGAGCCCGAGCGCCACGAGCTTATAAAACTTGGTCCTTATCTGCATCGCAATGTTCAAAAACAGGAAGAAGCATCCCACGCAGACGATAATGAGGCAGATGGCGAATATGCATCCGAGCTCCTCCGCAATGGCCGAGAATATAAAATCTTCCTCCACTACGGGAACGGACTCCGGATAGCCCAGGTAGAGTCCGGACCCAAACCATCCGCCGGAACCAATGGCGAACAGGGACTGTGAAACCTGGTAGCCCGCACCGTCGATCACGGCGAAGGGATCCTTCCAGGCTATAACCCTGGTCCGAACGTGCGAGAACAGGAAGTACGAAGCCACCGCTCCCACGCCTCCCGCGCCGAATCCGGCGAGCAGGTAGAGTACGTTGTGGGAAGCCACGTACAGCACGACCAGGTAGACCACGAAAAAGATGAGCGCAGCTCCGAGATCCTTGGACGCCACGAGCACGAGAACGTGAGCCGCGGCCACAAATGACACCTTCACCACGTTCTTAAACGAGGTGTCGGTCTTAAGCGCGCTGGCCAGGTAGAACACGAATACAATCTTGACGAACTCCGACAGCTGAACCGAAAACCCGCCCAGTGAAATGCTGAGCTTGGCCCCATAACTCACAGCGCCCAAAACGGCCACGACGCACAGCGCCAGTATGCCGCCGGCCGCATACAGTATCCTGAACCTGTCGAAGACGGTGACCTTCTTTATAATCACCGGGATAAATATGGTTATTACCGTGGAAAGCGCGGCGACCGCCAATTGCTTAACCGCCAGTGAAAAGTCGAGCCTCACCAGCATGATAAATCCGATGGAAAGCAGCATACACATGTGGTTTATTACCACTTTCGGCGCGTCCTCGTAGAAAATCCAGTAGTTGACGAGGATAAACACAAACAGCGCCTCTTGCGCCAGAAAGAAAAACAACACCGAGACATCCTGCGTGTAGACAAATGCGTCGATTGCCCCCATCACCTGGATGAAGAAGATTATGTAGCGCTGCACAATCGCGGTGTGATTTCTCTCCATAGGATCCTTCTTCAACGCGAAAAAGCTAAGGAGCGTATACACCGCAAACAATATGATCATCAGATATTTGGAAACTTCCAAAATGATAGTTACCATCTAGTCAATACCCTTCATAAAATGTCCGTATGTAAATTCTCCGGATATCCCGACTTCGTTCCCGAGGACGAAGGCCTCGTGGTACATCCCGAGAATCTCAGCCATCTCCTCCCCGCTCTCGAAGGTAAAGTCCATCCTGAGCCCGTAGGGACGTAGTCCCAGTACCTTATCGCTCTTACCAAATAGCATGGTCGGAACGCTGTTATATATCCTGTTCACACATATGTCGCAGTTTCTGAGGACCCTGAAGTCCTTCTTAAACCTGTCGGTGAGCGTAACCTCTCCGGCACTGCCCTTCATGCAGCGCCCCTCGGAATTACGCCTCACGCACTGCGCCGAGGTCATAAGCGGGCAATATCCATACACCGTAACCAGCGCATCGCCCATACCCCTGCGGGAGAGCTCTCTGCCCG
Source organism: Eubacterium sp. (assembly GCA_024681495.1). GTDB lineage: Bacteria > Bacillota > Clostridia > Lachnospirales > Lachnospiraceae > RUG14243. The sequence goes on from JAILAS010000147.1 coordinate 20,963, forward strand.
TGAGCTCGTAGGGCGCAGTACAGACCTCGACCCCCAGGTCGTGATAGAACCCGGACGACTCGCCGTTCCAAGAGTAGAGCCCCGCGTCGGCGACAATGCGGGGACCGCCCGGTTTATCGAACTCCCGGATAAGCCCCAGCTGGTCGAACGCCCTGAGAACGACATAGTCGAACCCGCCCTCCATTATATCACTTATCACGGAGCCATATCCTTCCGCCACATCCTGCCTGAACACGACGGGCAGCATGTATGCGCTCCTCTTGCCGGCGCGGCGTATGTCCTCCGCATGCTTTCCAAGATTAAATCCGAATCCGTGACAGTCGAGCGCAATCACGTCGACGTCGGAATTGCCGAGCGCCACGCCCAGCTGATCGAAGCTCCTCACGCTAACCCACAGCCCCGTATCACCCGAGGCATCCGGAACGCGGGCCAACCTCTCTTTTGCCCTCACCGCATCGTCCCGTCTGAACGGACGGAGCATCTTATCGCTGAGCGCTTCGCAGGCCTCTCTTCTGACCGCGTTAAGCTCCCCTACGCGGACGAAGCTGTGATCGTCAGCCGAGACCCTCACATCGCCAGGACAAAAGCACGTATTGCCAAGCTTCTTAAGCTTATCCGAAATGTTTTCTGCGGTGACAGGCGCCTTGACGGCCTCCGTCACCTCTCCGGTCTCAAGAGTCACGGAATGCTCGCCGCACCGGTACGTCACCCTTCCGGGCGCGCCCTTCCTGAACTCTCCCTCTATATCCACCGGAAGCTTAAGGCTCTCCTCCGACGCATCGAATATGAAGTCCGTTTCCTCCACCGTATGGGACGGCGAGTCGAACGACACCATGCCGCCCGGCGACGCGTCGAAATACCCGTTGGTAAATCCGGACCTGTCTCCGAACGACCTGAGCACCCGCGTGAGCTCGTCGGCATCGATGCCGCCGCCCGAGGCGATCATATCGAGGGCCTCTCTGTAGACGCGGGTCACATTGGCGGCGTAGGCGCCCTTTTTCACGCGCCCCTCTATCTTAAGAGTGTCCACGCCTATGTCGCAGAGCTCCTCCAGCGACGCTATGCCGCACAGGTCCTTAAGGCTGAGAGGGTATCCGCCGGCAATGCGGTCCCCCTCCACAGCAGCCTCGAAAGGAAGCCTGCAGGTGCCCGCGCAACGTCCTCTGTTGCCGGAGCGCCCGCCTATCATCGAGCTCATCAGGCACTGCCCCGAGAAGGAATAACAAAGCGCGCCGTGGATGAAGCACTCAAGTTTTATGTCAACCTCGTCGCGTATCCTGCGGATCTCGTCCAGGCTAAGCTCCCTGGGCAAAACCACCTGCTCGAAGCCGAGCTCCTCCAAAAGACGCGCCCCGGTCGAGCTGTACACGCTCATCTGCGTACTGCCGTGGATGGGAAGCTTGGGGAAGCACCTCTTCATGAGACGCACAGCTCCCACGTCCTGAACGATGCAGCCGTCCAGTCCGCGTTCGTACAAAGGGGCGAGAAACTCCATCACACGCCCGAGCTCCTCTTCCTTGAACAACGTGTTCACCGTCAAATAGAACCTTTTTCCGAGCACATGGCAAAGGTCTATGGCATCGAGCAGCTCGTCATCGGTGAAATTGGTCGCGAAGGACCTGGCGCCGAATTGCTCCCCGGCCCCGTAAACGCAGTCCGCCCCCGCCATCAGACAGGACTTCATGACCTCGAATGACCCGGCAGGCGAAAGAAGCTCGGGTATTTTTGATTTCACATTTTTTCTGTCATCCATAAGCAAAAAGATGAGGCGCTTAGCGACGCCTCATCCCCATCCTGAATTTCTATTTTTTCTTACCCTTCTTAGAACCCGACGAGGAACCGGAATCTTCGTCTTTACCGGAGGCATTAGCGCTCTCCACTCTCTCGAGGAGTCTGGCGTTTTCTATGGTAAGCTCTTTATTATCTTCCTGAAGGCGGGCAATGGTCTTCTCAAGGCTCTCCGTCTTCATCTGAATGGTAACCATGTCATGGCGAAGGTCGTAGAGCTCCTTCTCCTTCTCCTGAAGGTCCACGTCGAGGTTATCGGCGGTCTTCTTCGTCTTGAAATAGCTGTCGGCAAGGTTGAGCTCAATGAGCACGGCCTTCATGTCCGCCGGCATCCGCCTGTTCGCCTCAACCTCATCAAGCTCCGAAATCTTGGAATTAATGAAGGATGCGACTCTCTGAAGATATTCCTCACTCTCGAAACCGGCAAGCTCGTAGATCTTACCGCCTATAAGTACTTCAACACTGGTCTTATTCGACATTGCCGTCCCTCCGGGACAATCGTCCCGATAAACTAACTAAAACGCTACCTTACAACTATACCACAAAGGCAGGGCCTATCTCAACACTTAAAACTATCTATACTCCCCGTTTTTCAAGATTCGCGGGGCTTTTCCAAACCAAAATGCTCGTAGGCCGCGTCTCCCACTACGCGTCCTCTCGGTGTCCTCTTCAGGAAGCCGTTCTGAAGGAGATACGGCTCGTAAACATCCTCTATGGTGCCGGCATCCTCCCCTATGGAGGCGCCCACCGCCTCGAGACCCACGGGGCCTCCGGAGAACTGTTCAATCATGCACATGAGGAGCTTACGGTCATTCGCGTCGAGCCCCATCTTGTCCACTCCCAGGATATCGAGCGCCGTATTCGCCACCTCCTCGGTGATAACGCCGTCGTAGCGAACCTGCGCAAAGTCTCGTACTCTCTTAAGGAGCCTGTTCGCAAGTCTGGGCGTGCCCCTCGAACGAAGGGCCATGTGCCTGGCGCCTGCGGGGTCTATCTCCACCCCGAGCTTGGCGGCCGAAGTAGTGATTATGGACTCCAGCTCTTCGGGGGTGTAGTACTCCAGGTGGCTGACCACGCCGAAGCGATCCCTGAGCGGCGCGGAGAGTAGCCCCGCCCTGGTGGTAGCCCCAACCAGCGTGAATCCCGGAAGGTCGAGCCTGATCGAACGGGCCGACGTACCCTTGCCTATCATGATGTCGATGGAGTAGTCCTCCATCGCCGGGTACAGCACCTCCTCCACCTGGCGGTTAAGCCTGTGGATCTCGTCGATGAAGAGGACGTCGTTTTCTTTTAGATTGTTCAATATGGAGGCGAGCTCGCCGGGGCGCATGATGGCCGGTCCGCTGGTGACCTTGATATTGACGCCCAGCTCGTTGGCGATTATGCCGGCCAGGGTGGTCTTCCCCAGTCCCGGAGGCCCGTACAAAAGCACGTGATCGAGGGGCTCCTTCCTCTTGACGGCGGCCTCGATGTACACCTTCATGTTGTCCTTGACCTTCCTCTGTCCAATGTAATCGTCCAGAGACTTCGGGCGTAACGAGGTCTCAATGGCCTCGTCCTCTTCCACGGCCTTGGTTGTTATAATGCGTCTTTCCATGGATTTCCTTTCATACTCCCTAGAGTTCCTTAAGGGCGGCCTTGATAATCTCCTCAACGTCCATATCAGGGGTTATGTCAACCTTCCTCAATGCGGCCGTAACCTCGGCCTTCCCGTATCCGAGGGCGTTCAGGGCCAAAATGGCATCCGTCCTTGCGGAGCTTTCGCCTGCAGGCGCGCCATCCGTTTCTCCTCCGTCGAACGCCTTCTGGAAAGTGTCCTCGATGTCCAGCTTGTCCTTTAGCTCGATGATGACCTTCTGCGCCGTCTTCCTGCCGATGCCGGGCGCTTTGGAAATGGCCGTGGCATCGTCCGACAATACGGCGAAGCTAAGGTCCTGTGCATCCAGTACAGAAAGGATGCTCATGGCGCCCTTGGGTCCCACGCCGGAAACGCCGATCAGGAGCTTAAATATCCTGATCTCCTCCGGATCCAGGAATCCGAACAGCTCCTGTGCGTCCTCCCTCACGTTGAAATATGTGTAAAACTTTACCTCATCTCCCATGGACGGCGCTCCGGATTTGGAAAAGACGGCCGTTCGGATGTTGTAACCAATACCGCCGTTTTCCAAAATGCATCCATCCGTGGAAATATGGGTAATTTTTCCGATGATATATGCGTACATCTTACCCCTCCGAAACCATTACTTAAGCTTACCGAAGTAATAGAAGCCCCTGCACTCGGTGAGCTCCACGTCGACGATCTGCCCTATCAGGGACTCGTCGCCCTCGAGGTGTACGGTGAAGTTATTTGAGAGCCTGCCTGTGACGAGCCCCGGCTCCCTGTTGGTCTCCTCCACCAGCACCTTCATCGTGCGGCCGGTGAGCCTGCCGGACCTCTCGGTGGCGCGCTCATGAACCAGCTCCAGAAGCCTGTCGAACCGCTCGTGCATCACGTCCTCGGAAACCTGCTTCTCCATGGTGGCAGCGGGTGTGCCCGTCCTCTTCGAGTAGAGGAATGTGAAAGCCGAATCGAATCCGACGCGATCCACCACATCCAGGGTCTCTGCGAAGTCCTCCTCCGTCTCGCCCGGGAATCCGACTATAATGTCGGTGGTAAGCGAAATGTCGGGCATGGCCTCCCTTATCTTTCCCGCCAGCTCCAGATATGACTCCTTGGTGTAGCGGCGGTTCATCTTCCTTAAAATCTCCGTGCTGCCGGACTGCAGCGGCAGATGAAGATGGTCGCAGATCTTCTCCGATGAAGCCATGGTCTCAATAAGCTCGTCGGAAAGGTCCTTCGGATGCGACGTCATAAAGCGGATCCTCTCGATTCCGTCGATCTCCTCCGCCCTGCGAAGAAGCGACGCGAAGGACACGGGTTCATCCAGTGTCTTCCCGTATGAATTGACGTTCTGTCCGAGGAGCATTATCTCCTTAACCCCGTCGTCCGAGAGCCTCTTAATCTCCTCGATGATATCCCCGGGCGTGCGCGAATACTCGCGCCCCCTGACGTAGGGAACGATGCAGTAGGTGCAGAAGTTATTGCACCCGTACATGATGTTTACGCCGGACTTGAAAACGAACTTGCGCTTCCTGGGAAGATCCTCGATAAGCCCGGAGTTGTCACCGTCCAGGAGACTTACGGTCATCACATTGTCGTCCAGTGCTTTCTCTGTGAGGGCCGCGAAGTCTGAGATGTTATGCGTTCCGAAGACCAGGTCCACGAAGGGATAGTTCTTCTTAATCTTCTCCACGACCTCCGGCTGCTGCATCATGCAGCCACAGAGCCCGATTACCATGCCCGGGTTCTTTTTCTTATAACCGTTCAGTCTGCCGAGCCTGCCGTAGACCTTGAGGTCCGCATTCTCCCTGACGGTGCAGGTGTTGTAGATAACGAAGTCCGCGTCCTCGGTCTCCGTGTACTCATACCCCATCACCTCGAGGATGCCGCTCAGCTTCTCCGAGTCGTTGGCGTTCATCTGGCAGCCGAAGGTGGTAACGTGATAAGTAAGAGGACGGGAAAGGCGGGCGGACGCAGCGTCCACCTTTTGCCTCACCCGTCTCATGCTCTCATATTGTATTTCTGAAGCTTTGGAATTCGTCATATCTATCTAATCTGACCGTTGCCCATGATGACATACTTGGTCGTGGTAATCTCCTTAAGTCCCATGGGGCCTCGCGCATGAAGCTTCTGGGTGCTGATGCCGATCTCGGCCCCGAATCCGAACTCGTTTCCGTCGGTAAACCTGGTGGATGCATTTACATAGACGCAGGCCGCGTCCACCTCGTTGAGGAACCTGTTGGCGTTGTTGTAATCGGACGTAACGATGGACTCGGAATGCCCGGTGTTGTACCTGTTTATGTGCTCGATGGCCTCGTCGATGGATGAAACCGTCTTTGCGGAGAGGATGTAATCGAGGTACTCCGTGCCCCAGTCATCGTCGCCTGCGGCGACAATTCCGTCCACACTCTTTCGTACGCTCTCATCGCCCCTTATCTCCACGTTCTTCTCGTCGAGCCTCTTCTTAAGGGCGGGCATGAGCTCATCCACCACATCCTTGTGGATGACAATGGACTCGCACGCGTTGCACACGCCTATTCTCTGGGTCTTGGCATTGAAAATTATGTCAACCGCCATGTCAAGGTCCGCCGATGCATCCACGTAAACGTGGCAGTTACCGGTTCCGGTCTCGATGACGGGTATCCTCGAGTTTTCGACCACGTTCCTGATGAGTCCCGCGCCGCCCCTGGGTATGAGGAGATCCACATACTCCTTGAGCTGCATGAACTCCAGAAGACTCTCCCTGTCGACGTCGAGGAGCACCTGGCAGCAGTCCTCGGGAAGACCCTGCTCACTGAGCGCCTGCCTTATCAGCTTCACGATGGCCTCTGCGGAATACCTGGCGTCGGTACCCGACCTGAGGATGCAGACGTTTCCGGACTTAAAGCAAAGTCCGAATGCATCCGTGGTAACATTGGGCCTCGCCTCATATATGATACCGATAACGCCCATGGGCACCCTCATCCTGCCGATTTTAAGGCCGTTGGGCCTTACCGTTACTGACTCCATGGATCCGATGGGATCGTCGAGCGCGGCCACCTCTCTTAGGCCGTCGGCCATACCCTTTATCCTGTCCGTGTCGAGCAGGAGCCTGTCGACCAGCCCGGCGGGCATATTGTTCTTCTTACCGTTCTCCACATCGATGGCGTTAGCCTCAATTATGGCAGCAGACTCTCTCTCGAGAAGATCCGCCAGCGCATGGAGCAATTCGTTCTTCTGCGCGGTGGTAACCCTGGCCATGCTGACCGTAGCGGCCTTGGCCCTCTTTCCTACCTCTCTGAAATCTGTCATCTTAAGCCTCCGTCAATTCCTGTACACATTCTCTTCGGTAACAATTATATCAATGGGAGCGTCGCTGTTCTTTACCGGAAAAGCGTCCTCCATTTGAAACTCATATGCCACGCCCACGGTCACAATCATGGGGTGCGCGTCGAGATACCTGTCGTAATAGCCCTTCCCGAAGCCAATGCGAAAGCCCTCGCGGGAAAAAACCACCCCGGGAACAATCATAATCCCCAGGGAACCGTCATAAATCTCCGCGGTATCGGGCTCCGGCACTCCAAACGGCCCGGGCGAAAGTCCGGTATCCTCACTGTATTGATAAAAAGCCATATCATCCCCGGAGGTCTTCGGCAGGTACACTCTCTTACCGCGCTCCAGCGCGCGGAGATTAACCGGCATTATGTCAACCTCATTCCTGATGGGACAATATGAATAAAGGACGTTTTCGGCAGCGAACTCCGGGAGACCCATAACGGCCTGTGAAACGGCCCGGGAAAGCTCCCTGACCCGCTCTTCGGCAAGCGCGCCCCGTGCCTCGAGCTTAGAAGCCCTGAGGTCCTTCTGAACTCCCGATGTTTCTTTTAAGAAATCGCCGCCTCTTCGTCCTTTAAGCATGCTTAAATACCCACTTTTCTAATCATGGAAGGATCTTCTATCTTGCCCTCCATGGTCTGCCTGATGTAGTCGTTCTCATCGAAACCGGAGTCCGGTGCCGATGCGAACACGGTACCGATGGCATCACCCCTGATAATCTTCTCGATTATGGAGAAGTCGTTACCGGACGCAATGACCATATCCGCCCCCGCGCTGAGCGCAATCCTGGCAGCCGAAAGCTTGGTCTTCATGCCGCCCGTTCCGACGTCGCTCGTCGAGGTATCCTTACCGACCTCCATGATATCGTCGCTGAGGTTGTCAACGAAAGTTATCATCTTCGCATCGGGATTGGAATTGGGATCGTCCGTGTATACGCCGTCGATATCCGAAAGCAATATCAACAGGTCAGCCTTGGTCAGCGATGCGACCAGAGCCGACAGCGAGTCGTTATCTCCGAACATAATCTCGTATGTGGAGATGGTGTCGTTCTCGTTGACGATGGGCACTATCCCCATCCTGAACATCTCCTCGAACGTGTTGAACGCGTTCTCCCTGGAGGCGGAATTCAGTATGGTGTACTTCGTCATGAGAATCTGGCCCGCGGCCTGATCGTACTCGGAAAAAAGCCTCTGATAGGCCATCATAAGCTTAGCCTGTCCCACGGAGGCACAGGCTTGCATCTTACATACCGTATCGGGTTTCTCCGTCATGTTTATGGCATGACGACCCACGGCAATAGCGCCGGAGGAAACCAGGCACACATCCTTACCCTCATTTCTGATATCGGTAAGGATGCGCACCAGCTTCTCCGCCTTGGTGAGGTTCAAGGCTCCCGTGTGCGAGTGCACCAGGGAGGATGAACCCACCTTGATAATGATTCGTTTTTTGTCTTTGAACGATGCCCTTACGGACATCTCCTTTGAAGTAATTTCTGACATTTCTCTCTTATGCGCCCACGGCCTTTTTAACGGGTCTGGGTACTTCGGTCTTAGTAATTATTCCTCTCGGACAAACCTTGGCACACATGCCGCAGTTCTTGCACTTCTCGTAGTCAATCTTGGCCACGTTGCCCTCGACATGGATGGCGTCGAACTTGCATTCCTTCTCGCACTTCTTGCAGCCAATGCAGCCTACGTCGCAGGCACCCATGACGTCCTTGCCCTTGTCCGAGGATACGCAGGTAACGGTCCACTTCTGCTTATAGGGAACCAGGTCGATGATGTGACGGGGACAGGCGTCCACGCACTTGCCGCAGGCCTTGCATGCCTCGTGATCCACATGCGCGATGCCGTTTACGATATGAATGGCATCGAAGGGACAGGCCTTAACGCAGTTTCCGAATCCAAGGCATCCATAGGAGCAGGTCTTCGGGCCGCCGCCCGGAACATTAGCCACCATGGCGCAGTCGTGAATGCCGTGGTACTCATATTTATCTTTTGCTTTCTCACAGTTGCCGGCGCAATTAACGAACGCCACTTTCTTTTCGGCCGCATCGGCGCTGACTCCCATTATTCCGGAGATAATCTCCGCAACGGGCTCTCCACCGACGGGACACTGGTTTACGGGCGCTTCGCCCTTCGCAATGGCGGCAGCCAGACCGGAACATCCGGGGAAGCCGCAGCCTCCGCAGTTGTTTCCCGGAAGGGCCTCCAATACGGCCTCTTCCTTGGGATCTACCTCTACCTCGAACTTCTTCGAAGCAAAGCTCAGGAACAGTCCAATGACACAGCCACACCCCGCAACAACAACTGTGGATATTATAACTATAGTCGTCATATTATATATCCTTTCCGCCGAAGTGATAATCCCCCTCCGGCTATCAATGTGTCAAATAACCCCGGAGAATCCAAAGAAGGCGATGGACATGAGTCCCGCGGTAACGAGGACTATGGCCGTGCCCTGGAAGGGCCTGGGTATATCATTGTATTCCATCTTCTCACGAAGTCCCGCCATGATGACGAGTGCGATGAAGAATCCTACTGCGGTCGCGAGTCCGTTTACAACGCTGGTGAGGATACCGTATCCGTTCTGGACGTTGGTGAGCGCCACACCGAGCACTGCACAGTTCGTGGTTATAAGAGGAAGGAAAATGCCCAGCGAGTTATACAGGGGCGGAACCATCTTCTTAAGGAACATCTCAACGAACTGCACGAGGCAGGCGATTACAAGTATGAACACAATGGTCTGCAGGTATGTAATTTCCAAAGGAACCAGTATAAACTGATTGATTACGGCTGCCACGAAGGAAGCGATGGCGATAACGAAGGTAACCGCTGCACCCATTCCGGTGGCAGTGTCCATCTTCTTGGAAACACCAAGGAAGGGACAGATTCCCAAAAACTGGCTCAAAACCACGTTGTTTACTATGGCAGAGCCGATAGCAATAACCAGTAATTCTTGCATATTACTCTACCCCCTTTCCATCTTCTTCGGCAGGCTTGGCCTCTGCCTCGGGCTTGGATTCTGCCTCGGGCTTGGTCTGTGTGGCCTCAGTCTTAGGTGCAGGCTTGACAACGGGCTTTACGGGCTCAGACTTCTCTGCGGCCTTGCCCTTGCAGGACTCCTGCATGAGGCATCCCTCGCAGCCAATCTCCACCAGCTCAACCTCTGCGGCAGAAATCTTGCCCTTATCTGCCTTGCGGATGAAATAGTAGTTCCTTACAGCCACTATAACCGCCAGCACGAAAAACGCACCGGGAGCGAGGATGAAGATAGTTATGGGTGTGAATGCTTCACCAAACAGATTGTATCCGAGAAGGCTTCCGTTACCGAGAAGCTCTCTTATAGCTCCGATAATGGAAAGCGAAATCGTAAATCCAATACCCATTCCGAATCCGTCGAACATCGACAGACCGATGGTGTTCTTGGAGGCGTATGCCTCTGCACGGCCGAGGATAATACAGTTAACCACGATAAGGGGAATGTATATACCCAGGGACTCGTAGAGCGAAGGAAGGAAGCCCTGCATGAGGAGCTGCACCATGGTAACGAACGATGCAACGACCACTATGAAGGCGGGCACCCTGACCTTGTCGGGGATGATCTTACGCAGCGCGGAGATCATTATGTTGGAAAGAACCAAAACCACTGTGGTGGAAAGTCCCATGCCGACGCCGTTGATTACGGATGTGGTTACGGCAAGTGTGGGACACATTCCGAGGAACTGCACCATGGTGGGGTTTTCCTTAACGATACCGTTATACAGTCTTTCTACATATTTATTCATGATGCGCCACCTCCCAATACGTTATAGAAATATGTGAGGCAGGCATTGACGCCGCTGGTAACCGCGGAGGACGTGATGGTCGCACCGCTTATGGCCTGGATCTCGTCGTCGGACTCCGTCTCGGTCTTTACGACGGTGAGCGCCTGAGTAATCCTGTCGACGAACTGGGAAGAGAAAGCCTCTTCCTTGGCCTTCTGGCCGAGTCCTGCGGTCTCGTTCAACGTGGTGAACGCGATTCCGCCGAGAGTTCCGTCGTTGGCTATGCCCACTGAGAAGGTAACGTCTCCGCCGTATCCGGCCGAATCGGTAACCGTAATGACATATCCGAGAGTCTCGCCGGAATCATCCTGGGCGAGCATAACGGACTCGATGGTATTCTGATCGGCGAGCCCCGCCTCCTCGAGTGCGGATGCGGCAGCCGAAGCGTCAAAGTCTGCGTATTCCTCAAAGGACGAAGCCGACGAGAACACTGCAGCGTAAGCCTCCTGCTGTGCCTGATACTCGGCAGCGGCTATAGGCTCCTTGGTAACGCCATAAACCAATCCCAAAAGAAGGCCGGCCACCAGAGTGATGGCGGTAAGTATCAATGCGTCTTTAATGAGCGATGATTTCATTACGCTTCACCTCCTTTTTTCTTCTTCTCCTTAACCACACCGAAGCCTCTGGGAATGGTGAATCGCTCGATGAGGGGTACCAGGATGTTGCAGAATATGATGGCATAGGACACTCCCTCAGCCATGCTGCCGAAGGTACGGAAGATTCCCGTCATGATTCCGAGGAGAATTCCGTAGATGTACTTGCCCTTAGAGGTGATGGGCGATGTCGCATAGTCGGTTGCCATGAAGAAAGCACCGAGCATGAGTCCGCCGCCGCAAAGCTGTCCGGTAATGTATGTGGCATCCAGACCGTGTCCGGAGAACAGGATGATGAATACTACAAACGAAAGTAAATACATTCCGGGGATCCTAAGGTCTATTACCCCCAGGAGGATGAGGAGCATCGCGCCGATAATGATGGCGATAGCCGATGTCTCACCAATGGTACCTGCGGTGGTACCCAGAAGCATCTTCATGGTATCGACTGACTCGCCGCTTCTCATGAGAGCCAGGGGCGTAGCCGTGGATACGCCGTCGTATGTGAAGTTACTCATAGCGCTGGTGAACGAGATCAGCATGAAGCACCTGGCACCGAGAGCCGGGTTCATGAAGTTCTGTCCGAGTCCGCCGAAGAGCATCTTAACTACGATGATAGCGAACACGCCACCGATGATAGGCATCCACCAGGGAAGAGAAACCGGGAAGTTAAGGGCTAAAAGAAGTCCCGTAACCACCGCGGAAAGGTCTCCTACGGTCTGTTTCCTGTGCGTGATTTTATTGAATATGTACTCCGATGCCACACAGGTAGCAATGGTAATACAGATGAGCAAAAGCGCTCTGGGGCCGAAATTCCATATGCCCACGCAGGTGGTAGGCAAGAGGGCCAGAATAACATAGGCCATTATCCTACTCGTGGTATCCTTGGAGCGGACATGAGGATTCGACGATACGTTTATAAGTTCACTCATAAATCTGTCCCCTCCTACTTCTTCTTACGGTTGGCAAGAACCTGCTTACGCATGGACTTCACTGCCAGTGCCAAGTGTCTCTTAGCGGGACAGACGAAGCTGCAGGAGCCGCACTCAACGCACTCGGCGCCGCCCCACTGCTCGAATATGTCTATCCTGCCCTGTTCCGAAAAGTCTGCCAGCCTGGAAGGTACGATTCTGGAGGGACAGACGTCCACACATCTGCCGCACCCAATGCAGGCCGTAGGCTCATACTTATATGCCTCGTCCTCAGAGAAGGCCAAAAGAGCCGAATTCGTCTTACCGACGGGAATATCCAATGTGAAGTTAGCGAATCCCATCATGGGTCCGCCGTATATAAGCTTAGCGGGCTTAACGGTAAATCCGCCGGCCTCTTCTACCACGTCACGGAAGCACGTGCCCGTGGGAACCAGGAAGTTCCTGGGGTCCTTAACGGCCTCGCCGGTGATGGTAACCACCCTGCTGATGATGGGCTTACCCTCGACCACCGCATCGTATACGGCGCAGATGGTAGCCACGTTGTCCACGATGCATCCTGCGTCCGCGGGAAGCATGGAGGAATTGATCTTACGTCCCGTAACGGCGTAGATCATGTTGCGCTCAGCGCCCTGAGGATACTTGGTCATGAGGGGCTGAACCATGATATTGGGCTCACCGGCCGTAAGCTCACTGAGCTTGGCGATGCAATCCTTCTTATTATCCTCGATTCCGAACACGCCCTTGGCGCCGTCGAAAAGCGAAAGGATAATCTTCATGCCCTCGATGAGCTTCTCGCTCATGTCCAGCATCATCCTGTAATCACTGGTAAGATAGGGCTCACACTCCGCGCAGTTGGCTATTATATAGTCGATCTTTTCAGGCGCCGCAGGTGAAAGCTTCACGTGAGTGGGGAATCCCGCTCCTCCGAGTCCGACGACTCCCGCGTCCTGAATGCGCTTCCTGATCTCATCGGCCGTAAGAGACGTGTAATCCTCACACCTCTCATACTCGACCTCGTCATAATTTCCATCATTCTCGATGATGATGGAATTCACAATACCTCCGGCAGCGACCCTTCTGGGCTCGATCTTCTTAACCTTACCGGATACGGAAGAATGGATTGGTGCCGATACGAATCCGCCTGCTTCGGCAATAACCTGGCCCTTTTTCACTTCGTCACCGACTTTCACAACGGGATTGGCAGGTGCGCCAATGTGCTGTGACAGCGGGTAAACCATCTCTGATTTGGGCTGTACGGGAACTATCTCTTTGTCTTTGGACAGTTCCTTGCCGTCGTAGGGATGTACGCCACCGATAAATGTCTTTAATCCCATAGTACCTTCCCCTTCTTTAAAAATTTCTCGATGTATATATCAAAGCAACATCTTGTATATTTTAGCACAAAGTATCAGATTTTTACATACTTACATTGAAATCAGTACCCCAAAGCTTTATCATAAAAGGGTGATTTTTAACTATTGTTTTTAATATAAAACAATATGACGATTTGCACCCCATTTGGTACAATCCAATCACGCTTTTCAAAAATTATGTCAACGCATCGGAGAACAATATGAAACCCACCACGATATACGCCATATACTTCAGTCCCTGCGACACCACAGGGCGCCTCACCCGCTTCACGGCATCCATAATGGGAAACGCCCTGGGCGCTCCCGTAACCACCATAGACTTCACGCTTCCGTCGGACCGCGAGTCGGCTCACATCTTCGATAAGGACGACATAGTCGTCTTCGGCATGCCCACCTACGCGGGACGCCTCCCGAACAAGGCGCTGCCGTTCCTCGACCTTTTCAGTGGTAAGGACACACCGGCCGTGGCCCTCGTGACATACGGAAACCGCAGCTTCGACTCCTCGCTCTCCGAGCTCAACACGGAGCTTAACAGCAGGGGATTCCGGACGCTGGCGGCCGCCGCCTTCGTATCCCGCCACGTATTCACCAAGCGGCTCGCTCCCAGCAGGCCCGCCGCCGAGGACTACGACGAGGCGGAAGCCTTCGCCCGGAAGGCAGCGGATATTATTGCCGAAAAAGCTCAGGAGGACCGGATTGACGGCGAATGCTCTGATGGTGTGTCGGGCGGAACGATTGCCGGAAACGCGGAAGGTGTTATGTCAACCGCAAACTTGGGCCTGCTCCCCGGGCTTCCGGCTGTCGAGCCCTACTACACCCCGCTCAGGGAAGACGGCGCTCCCGCCAGGTTCCTCAAGGCAAAGCCGGTCACTGACGCGGACGCCTGCGACGGTTGCGGGCTATGCGCACGGGTCTGTCCCTTCGGTTCCATAGACCCGGAGGAACCGTCCAGCGTCCCCGGCATTTGCGTGAAATGCCAGGCCTGTGTTATAAAATGTCCGAAGGGCGCCAAGAGCTTCGACGATGCGGACTTCATTTCGCACGTCAGGATGCTCGAAGAAAACCACAGCCACCCGAACGTAAACAGAACTTTTTTTATTGAAAACAATGCCTAAAGATATTCAGAAAGAAAACGACTACACGTACTACAAGGTACTGGAGCTTAGCTCTCCCCCCGACCGCACGCTGGCCACGCTGAAGGGCACCGTATTCCTCTACGCGAGGGAGGACCGGGCCCTGCTTCGAATTGCGCTCTACGAAGGGTGCCTGAAGCATTTCTACCCCGATCCGGAGAACTATTTCTACTTCCCGGCCGAGGACTGCGCCTACCACAAGGACGTGGCTCAGTTCGCGGCGAAGTCGCACAGGAAGAAGGCGACGGCATCGACGGCTTACACCAAAAAGGAGGGGCTCTACCTGCCGGTGCCCGATGACTACGGTACCACCGAAGACACGCCCCTCTTCTACGAGGACAGATACAAAAAACAGGCCTACACCCTCACGGACGGATCCATGGAAGAGATACAGGCCTGCTTCGATATTTGGATTTCTACGTTAAGTCAACGCGGAGTATTGTCCCTTTAGGACTCCGCCGTTTCGTCTATGAGATTTCTCATGCTGTCCAGGCTTATCAGAAGCGTGGACGTATTATGAAGAGTCGCCGAGGTGGAGGGCGCTATAATCCCGCCCACTCCCATCAGGATGAAGGCCGAGTTCAGACCGACGATTTTCTTAAAGTTACCGTCTATCCTCTTCATCAGAAGCTGCGATATCCTCCGCAGCGTAAGGAGCTCGTTAAGGTCGTCGGCAGCTATGGTTATATCCGCAATTTCTCTGGCAATCTGCGCACCGTCGGAAATAGCCACTCCGACATCCGCGGCAGAGAGCGCCGGCGAATCGTTAATACCGTCTCCTATCATCATAACCCTGTGTCCGGCGAGCTTTTCCTTCTCGACGAACCCTGCCTTATCCTCAGGCATGACCTCTGAATAATACTCATCTACTCCGACCTGGGCTGCAATGCTCGCCGCGGTCTTATCGGAATCTCCGGTCATCATGACCACCTTGCTCACACCCGACTCCTTTAGTTTCCTGATCACATCGGGAGCCTCTTTCCTCAGGGGATCCTCTATACATATTACGCTGACCACGTCCTTGTCTATGGCCAGATACAGGAACGAGAACTCAGGAGGAAGCGCATTTATACGCCTCGTAAATTCCTCGGATGCCGTGCATTCCTCGTCCTCGAACACGAAATGGTAGCTTCCAATCACCACGCGCTTTTCGCCGATGGAAGATGCGATGCCGTGAGCGACTATATAGTTCACCTTGGAGTGCATCTCGTCGTGCTCGATGCCCTTCTCCTTGGCCGCATTGACGACCGCGTTGGCCATGGAGTGCGGGAAATGCTCCTCGAGGCAGGCAGCGATTCTGAGCATTTCGTCCTCGCTTCCTTCCTCCTTGGCGATGACCCGGGCAACCCTGGGGACAGCCTTCGTAAGCGTACCCGTCTTATCGAACACTATCACGTCCGCCAGAGCCACGCTCTCCATGAACTTGCCGCCCTTTACGGTAATGCCGTGTTCATTGGACTCCCTTATCGCCGAAAGCACACTGATGGGAATCGCGAGCTTAAGCGCGCAGGAGAAATCGACCATGAGAACCGAGAGCATCTTCGTGACGTTCCTGGTGAGCGCATAAACGAGCCCTGTGGCCAGAAATGTGTAAGGCACCAGCGCGTCGGCCAGATGGGCCGAGCGTGACTCCGCCTCGGATTTAAGCTTCTCCGAGTTTTCAATCATGGCAACTATCTTCTCGTACTTGGTCGCGCCCTTGGTCTCAGTAACCCTGACGGTTATCTCGCCCTCTTCCACGACCGTGCCCGCATAGGCAATAGAATCAACGCGCTTATGTACAGGCGCAGACTCTCCGGTCAGAGACGACTGATTTATAAAGGCCTCGCCGTCAACGACAATACCGTCGAACGGAACCACATTGCCCATTCTAATCACGACTTCATCGCCGGGCTGCACCGTATCGGTCTTAACAAGCACCTGCGTGTCACCGGACTTGAGCCATACATTGTTTACGTGAAGCGACATGCTGCGAGCCAGATCCTCGACGGACTTCTTATGCGTCCACTCCTCGAGCAGCTCGCCAACACCCAGCAGGAACATAACGGATCCCGCCGTAGAGAAGTCCCTTCTGACGATAGAGACAGCAATGGCTGTCGCATCGAGGACGGGTACCTCTATCCTGCCTCTGACGAGACACTTCAAACCCTCAGCGATATACCTGAGCGATTTAAGTATAATCCTCGCGTAGCGAATGGGCCGGGGCACAATGAACCTGACGCTGTACCTGAAGACCACCTTCATAATAAGTTTGTCCCTGTACTTCGCGGTAAGAGCCCTTCCGGACGTCTCCAGCACCTCGGCGGGAACGGTCACATCCTCGCAGTGATAGCGGGCAAGCGCATCGATAACCTCCGCCCTGTCCCCGCCGTAGACGACGGCAACGTCGGCGGTACGCTCGTAGACGGTCGCAGAAATAACGCCCGGCTTCTTCTCGAGGTAATACTGCAGGGTATCCGCCTCCTCGTAGCTCATGGAGCGCTGATTCATGTGGACGCGAATCCTGCCTTTTATGTCACTCTTGATAAAAAACTTCATATAATATAATTAAGCCTCTGCGCCTTCGGCGATATCTTCAACGACCTTCTCTGCTTCCTCACGCTCACGCTCGGCATTTATCTCCTGAGCCTGAGCGTAGATGTCAGAGCAGTTCTCCTGAACCATTGTGGCAGTATCGAGAACGCAGTCCTTTGCTCTGAGGCCGGCGGCCGTGCAGTGAACATATACGTTCTTTGCGTCCTTGCTGCTGAGGATCTTAACTCCGGCGGATCCAAAGAGCGCGCCTCCGATAAACAATCCAACTTTACCTAATGTACTCATAATGTTACCTCCTAAAAAATACGGATATTTTTATATAGACATTATTATAATTAGTTAGTCATTTCTAAGGCAATAGTTTAATGATTATTTTTCTCAAATAAACACGAACCGGCGAAATTAGCGCATTCTAACGCACGTTCACCGGTTCGTACCAAAATTTGATTTGACTCGCATTTGACGCAGTTATCTGACAGCTTATGTCAAATTTCGTTAATGTAAATCCTCCGACTCAGGATACCAATCTCCTCCATAACGGCCACCATCCTGTAAACTGTAGCCACTCCAATCGAGTCATCCACCTCAGAAGCCTTAAAGTAAATCTCCTTGCAGCAGGCGCAGTCATTTCCGAGAATTACATCTATAATGGTAAGTCTTTGCCTGGTGATCCTGCATCCGTTCTCCTTAAGGAGCTCAACAACACGTTCCCTTGACATTAATATCTCCAATCCCATACCAAACACGTAGGCGTTTCGGTAATAATTATCACAGCCTCAGCTGCAAGAATTAGTATAGACTAACCGGGGTTAGTTGTCAAGGACGCTCGATAATTTTATATCATTTATGGCATAAAAAAGGCTGCCCTTTCGGACAGCCTAAAGTTTCATAAACAAGTCTCAAATAGAGATTCTTCAGAAAACATGATGATTTATAACTTTTCGAAGAAGAAAGATCCCTTCTTACCGTAGTTAAGATCC
The DNA here is from genome assembly GCA_024681495.1 of Eubacterium sp. Lineage (GTDB taxonomy): Bacteria > Bacillota > Clostridia > Lachnospirales > Lachnospiraceae > RUG14243. Next base: position 39,038 of record JAILAS010000147.1, read on the forward strand.
TTATAATTGACAATCTGTTCCGTACTACCGATGAACAGAATGCCCCCCTTCATCAGCGAAGCGTTGAAGTTCTTGAAAACCTCTTCCTTAGCCTCGTCCGTGAAGTAAATAAGAACGTTTCGGCAAACAATCATATGATAATTCGTCTGATATCTGTCTTTCAAAAGATTGTGCTGGCTGAACTCCACGTGCTTCTTCATCTCATCGGAGATCTGATAGGAATTACCCACCTTGGTGAAGTACTTCTTCTTGAAGTCATCAGGGACGCTGGCGATACTCTTCTCGGAGTAAAGTCCCACCTGTGCCTGTGCCATAACCTGCTTATCGAGGTCGGTAGCATAAATCTTAATGTTCTCAATGGGCACATGTCTGGATAGTGCCATTACCAACGAATAAGGCTCATCGCCGGTAGAGCAGGCCGCACTCCAAATCTTCAGCTTATTGCCGAACTTGGAGATGAGCTCAGGAAAAATCTGCTCGTCCAAAAGCTTCCACTGATCGGGATTACGATAGAACTCTGA